>CAYJWQ010000005.1:0-19758 GCA_964373895.1 uncultured Nitrospirota bacterium | reverse complement strand
ACGAGGCGGAGGCGGCGAAGGTAGAAGTTCTCTTAGTCGAGGATGTGAAGAGACAGGGTTTTGGCACGGCGATTATGGATCGGCTGGAACGGGCAGCCCGAGGAGGACCATCATGCGACAATCTTTAAAACATATTCCCATCGTCGGTATCGTCTGTGGGAGCAGAAGCGACTTTCCTATCATGGAGAAGGCGAAGCTGATGTTAAAATCGTTCGATATCGACAGTGAGCTTAAGGCCCTTTCCGCACACAGGGCGCCGGATGCTGTCTTTGCCTACGCCGAAGAGGCCGAAGCGCGCGGATTAGAAGTGGTGATTGCCGGCGCCGGCGGCGCGGCCCATCTTGCCGGCGTTATTGCGGCCAAGACGCATCTTCCCGTGATTGGCGTCCCCATTCCGACGGAAAGTCTGCGCGGCCTCGACTCACTTTTATCGATCGTTCAGATGCCAAAGGGAATTCCGGTCGCAACGGTCGCCATTGGCGGGGCGGAAAATGCTTCCTGCCTTTCGCGCTCTCCCTCTTGACGTTCGAATCTGCAACCAAGATACGTTACAACTTTTTCAAACTTTTTGTAGGAAATAGGGGTGAGTCGGCCCACGCCTTACCCTGATCTATGCGGAAAGGGATGAACCTACAGAGACGGGGATTTCTAATTGACCTACCACAGGCGGAGGAGACCACTTCTTTGACCGCTTGTTAACCTGTCTCCACCCAAGAGAGGCAAGAACATCCTCAAGGATGTGATCCTTGATACACTCGGCCAGGAAAATACGAATGGCCTCCCTGATGTTCTTTTCTGCTTCTCCAAAGGAGGTGCCGCAAGAAGATAAATCCAAGACGGGCGCATAGGCCACATACGTTTTACCTTCCTTGAAGATGGTAACAGGGACATTCCCCTCTATTCGGGCCTTACTGGTTTCTTTGACAGCCATGTATTTCCCTCTCATTCCTCTTTCACAGTATAACTCAACCGATGCCCTTTGGCTATCAAGCGTCATCAGGGAATGTCTTCCCCTCCTCCTGCCTTTCCGAAAAGACCGAATGACAACCAATCACCGCAAGAGGACGAAGTTACGCAGCCCGTTGATTTTATGGGTGCCCCCGGGGTGATTTGAACACCCGGCACGCGGTTTAGGAAACCGCTGCTCTATCCACCTGAGCTACGGGGGCAATCAATAGACTTGCGCGAGCAACAAGGTATCTTGTCATGCCCGAATGTTTCTGTCGGACATCCAGATTTTTAGATTCCCGCTAAAAGCATGCGGGAATGACAACGCAAGCGTCGGGGTATTTAACCCAATAAATAGACTTGCGCAAGCTCGACATAGTTTTGGGCCGATTGGAAAAGAAAGACCGTCTCTTCTTCTGTGAGTCTTCTGATCACCCTGGCCGGCATGCCATAGGCGAGCGATCCCGGGGGAATTTTCATTCCCTCCGTCACCAGCGCCCCCGCGCCGATGAGCGTGCCTTCCCCAACGATCGCCCCGTCAAGGATAATAGCCCCCATTCCCACGAGAACACGGCTTGAAATCGTGCATCCATGGAGAATCACACGATGCCCCACCGTTACCTCATCTCCGATGATCAGGGGGTGTGTCTTGCGTGTTACATGCAAAACCGAGTTGTCTTGGATATTGGTGCGCTCTCCTATCCGGATAAAATGGACATCCCCCCGAACGACCGACCCAAACCAGACAGAGCTATGGGCGCCGATGATGACGTCCCCAATCACAGAGGCTGACGGTCCGATAAAGACGTTTTCCGGAAATTGAGGTGTTTTATGGGCAAAAGAGAGAACCATCTCACCCCCAGACAAACAGAGGAAGAAAGGTATCACACCGCTTTCTATCCAGCAAGCCATTTTGAGAAAATTTATAATTTTGCTATAATTTCCCTTGCAAGAATCCGGTTGACAGAGAAATTGTCATGCATCCTGCTTTTTCTTGAGGGAGGAGACTATGGGGACATCCGTCGGTGTCGGAATCAGCAGTGAGAAAGAGAGTTTTGCCGCCGGCTGCGAAGCGGCGCAACAGGCGATCAAGCAGATGGGTCAGACACGGGCTGACCTTGCGCTTGTCTTTGCCACCATCGGATACAAGCAAGAAACCCTTTTAGCCGGCATCAGGACGATTACGGGGGATACGCCTCTCTCCGGATGCTCCGGCGAGGGGATTATCACACAAGAGGGCGCAGACGAAGGAACCTATGCCGTTGCCATCATGCTGTTCGCTTCCGATCAAGTGACGTTTGACACCTTCCTGGTGGAAGGGCTCAAAGAAGGCTCAAGAGAGGTGGGGCTTCGCCTGGCCCATGCGCTGGGAGAATGCAAAAATGGGAAGGTGTTGTTGGTCTTTCCAGATGGCCTCACTGTTAATAGCACCCAATTTCTTCATGCCCTGGAGTCTAATCTTCTTTATCCCATCAAAATCGCAGGTGGGACATCCGGAGACAACATGAAGTTCGCAAAGACCTACCAGTATCACAACGGCAGGGTCGCAAGCGATGCCGTCTCCGCCGTTCTTATTAGCGGCCCGATTGAAGTGGATATTGCGGTGAGCCACGGCTGTCAGCCAATCGGCCTCGAGCGAACCGTGACAAAATCAGACGCAAACATCGTCCATGAGATTGATGGAAGGCGGGCATGGGACGTCTTTACAGAATATATGGAGGGCAGCCCAGAAGACTTATCCCAGATTGACCTCGCGCGGCTTTCTGTCGGGGAAATCCTCGTCTCCGATGAAACATCGGCCTACCATCCCCTGATCGTGCGATCACCCCTGGGACTAAACAGAGAAACAGGCGCATTACAATTTTTCACGGAAATTCCGGTCGGGACAAAATTTCAGATGGTGCGGCGCGACCCGATCAGCATCCGAAAAAGCGTGTCAACGGTCAGCCAGCAGATCGCAGGGCATCATGCCGATAAAAACCTGCTGGCGGCGCTTCAGTTTGACTGTGCCGGACGGGGCAGGGTAATCTTTGGGGAGAAAACCAACGAGATAGCAATTTCCCCCCTCCAGGAGAAAATCGGGAAAAACGTCCCATGGATCGGTTTCCACACATTCGGAGAGATCGCCCCGGTGGGAGAGAAGACCTATTTTCATAACTACACCGTTGTCATCATGACCCTCTATGGGGCGTAAGACAGGAAGATGGAAGAGCAGCGGGAAGCCCTCATAGAGCGCCTTAAGCGGGAGAACGGCTATCTGGCCGAGCAGGGGATGCTTCTCGCCAAGGCAGAAGACCACCTCTACCACATTCAAAATGTCTTAGACCGGCAACTTAGACGCATTGACCACCTCAATAAATTTGCCCTGGAAGCAAGCAGGTCGTTCGATCGGAAGACGATCCTCCGCCTCGCCATGGAAATGCTTATGGACACCTTCTCGTTCGAGCAAGGGGTTGCCCTCTCACTCAATACAACAGCCCATCTGATTGCCGATACCGTGATAGGATATGATCAGGGACAAGAACAGATACTCTCCGCCGCCCGTTGGCCGATGGACCGGGTCAGGATAGGACAGCTTATAGAACCGTCCATCCTTACCCCTTCTTGCACAGGAGATATCTCTTATCAATGGTTTTTAACGCATCTGGATCAACCCCTTCCAAAAAGCGAGAGAGGTCTTTTCACCGGGGCCGTTAATCTCTTCCTTCCGCTATGGCGCCGTCAGCAACAGTTCCTGGGGCTTATCCTCCTACGGGTTAAGGAGGTGGCCCATCTCTCTTATCACGCGGATATACCTCACATCGATGATATCCCTTATTTCCAATTGGTGGCGCGTCACCTTGTCACGACATTGGAAGAGGCCTTCCTTTATCAGGAGATCAAAGAATCTGCGGAAAAACTGGCCCGCTCGAACGCCGAGTTGGAGCAATTCGCCTATATCATCTCGCATGATTTGAAAGAACCGCTTAGGACGGTAGCAAGTTTCGTGGGACTTTTAGAGAAAAAGCATAAAGATCAACTCGGTCCGGATGCCGGTGAATTGATTGCCTACGCGGTGGATGGCGCCACACGGATGGATGCCATGATTGATGATCTTCTGAAATATTCGCGCATTGTAAGATCGGAGTCGGTGTTTCAGACCGTAAACTGCACGGAGGTCGTGGAGGAGGCGCTGCGCAACCTTAAAATTTCCATAGAGGAGAGCGAGACAACCGTCTCCTACAACTCTCTTCCGACCATCTTTGCGAATCGGACGCAGATTCTGCAACTGTTCCAGAACCTGATCGCAAACGCCATTAAGTTCAGAGATCAAGAGCGGCCGCGCGTTGATATTGCGGCAGAACATGGAATCAACGCGTCGGAGTGGGTTTTCTCCATCCAAGACAACGGCATCGGCATTGAGCCGACCCATTTTGATCGAATCTTTCGTCTCTTCCAACGCCTGCACACAAGAAAGAATTACCCGGGAACCGGCATCGGGCTTGCCATTTGCAAAAAGATCGTGGAACGCCATGGGGGACGGATATGGGTGGACTCCCAATCAGGACGAGGGAGCACATTTTATTTCACGATGCCAGCGTGAACAACCTACAGGAGAAAGGGAACGCTCGTGAGACAAATTAGAGACGTGTTATTCATTCTTTTCATGCTGCCCATGTTGCCAATGACCGCCCTGGCGAGCGAAGAAATCTCTCCGGGTGTTAACATCATCGGATTTTCCGATCTTACTTTTTCAGACACAAATACCGCCGGGGCGACTAAGGGCTTTAACGAAGGGCAGTTGGTGTTTCATTTAACTTCCCGCCTCTCTCCCCAACTGACCTTTTTCGGAGAAGTCTCTTTTACCGCGCGGGCCGACGCGGGCACGGGAACTCCAGCCGCGCCCGGGTTTAACCCGGAGATTGAGCGCACCATTCTTCGCTACGATGTCAGCGATCGCTTAAAACTCTCCTTTGGACGCTACCATACACCGATCAACTGGTGGAACACCGCGTATCATCACGGCCTCTGGTTGCAGACCACCATCACCCGTCCGGAGATGATCAAGTTTGGCGGCAAGGTGCTGCCGGTTCATTTCGTTGGCGCCTTAATGGAAGGGATGCGCACATTTCAGAGAGGGGAGATCGGCTATCAGGCCGGTCTCGGAAACGGTCGTGGCAAGGAGATCGGGCGGGCGGGAGATGCCGGCGACTTCAACAATCACCGCGCCGTCGTCATCGGCCTCTATGCGAAACCTGATCTCCTCCAGGGTCTTAAGATCGGTCTCTCCACGTACAGTGACCAGTTGCTGGTCAGCAGCCGTGAGTTTAAGGAGTGGGTCACGGCCGGTTATCTTGTCCGGGAAGAGGGGCATTCTGAATTCATCGCCGAATATGCGAATATCGCCCATCGAGAATCGGGCAGCAGCGCTTCTATCAATAATCCCGCGTATTATCTGCAAACGGCCTATCGGCTTCCCTGGTTTGACGAGGCATTGAAGCCTTATTACCGCTATGAAGATGTTCAAATTTCGTCCGACGATGCGGCCTTCTCCGGCGTCTTAAGTCTAAAAGGTCATACGGCAGGGCTCCGATACGATTTTTCGGAGCTTGCCGCGATCAAGACAGAAGTCCGTCGGCAACGGACCACGGGAAAACCAACGGGCAATGGCGGATTCATTCAAGTCAGCTTTACCTTCTAAGGGGAAACAGATGACAAAAAAAACCTTCCGCTTCACGCTGTATCTCGCAGTCGTTGTGGGACTTTTCTGGGCCGTTACGGTTCAGGCGCAGCCCTTAACAGTCATTGTCCATCCCAGCGTCGAGATGGACGATATCAGTTTTTCAGAACTAAAGGGCATCCTGTTTGGAGACCGGCAGTTTTGGTCGGCAGGCCATCCCATCACGATCTTTCTTCCCGCGCCGGATACATGGAAACGCCATCTACTTTATGCCACCGTCTATCAGATGAAGCATGCCAGATTTCGTCAGTACTGGATTGCCAAAGTCTTTCGCGCGGAGATTCCATCGGTCCCCAAAACCGCTCTCTCGGACGAAATGGCGGTGGGCCTTACGGCAAGGCTTCCTGGCACCCTCTCCTTTGTCGGCACGGTCTCCAGCCACGATGGGATCAAGGTTCTCAAAATTAATGGACGCCTTCCGAATGAGGCTGGATACCCCCTCATAGGAAGATAAATGGGCAGATAAATGAAACTTGGTCTGCGTCTAACCCTCACATTTTTAGGCGTCTTACTATTGTTTGGCCTTAACCTGGTTGTATACCTCGCAAGCGATCGCAGACAGGAGACGACGGTTGAAGAGCTCGGCCGGGCGATTTCAAGCCAACTCCTCCTGGCATCGATTGGAGAAGATGTCAGGAGCACCCGACGGCAGATCGCCCTTATCAGCCAGATGGACCCGAAAGAGGTGGAGGGAATACGGGAAGAAGCGATCGCCCAATTTGAGCTGCAACTTGCCGATCTCCATAAAGAGATTGAGGCATTTCTAATCTTGTCCGATCGTGCAGACAAGGAGACACCGTCTGCCCTGCGTCAGTCGTTTGGGGAACTTGGCGATTCATGGCGGATTTTTTACAGGAATTTTGGTGTGCATCACGAGAAGGCGATGCTGGAGCTTGTCTCCCGGGGAGAACCACTTAGTCAACAGGTCATACGGGATATCCTGCCCCAACTTCAAAAAGAGGAGATGGATCGGGTGCAGAAGGCGGGCGGTTACTTCTACGCTACACCGCGGCTTGCCGATCGTATCGTCCTGCTGATCTTTGTCTTCTCGTCCATCGGGGCCATTTCCATCGCCTATATGCTTGCCCGCCACATTACCCGCCATCTGGACGATCTTAAAGGCGGGATGGAGCGGATCGGGCAAGGGGATTTAGGCCAGCAGATTCCTGTTACATCGCGTGATGAATTGGGAGAATTGGCAGACGCCCTTAATAACATGGCCCAACATCTTCTCTCTGCGCGCAATCAACTTACAGAGGCCAACGAAGAGCTGGGGGCCTTCAGCTATTCCGTCTCACACGATCTGCAAACCCCTCTTAGAAATATTTCCGGGTTTGTCAGGGCGTTGTCCATGAATTACGCTGACCAAATGGATGATGAGGCAAAACACTACTTAACCAGAATCAATGCAAACACCCATCAGATGTCCGAGCTGATTGACTCCCTCCTTGAACTTTCACGCTTTACAAGAAGCGAGATGCGGATAGAACAGGTAAACTTAAGCCAGATTGCCAGGAACATTTCCGAAGAACTGAAAAAATCGCTGCCGGAACGCAAGGTTAATCTCATCATCAAAGAGGGAATGATCGCCAGAGGAGACAAATCGCTCCTGACCGTTGTGTTAAAAAACCTGTTCGACAACGCCTTTAAATACACCGCAAGGCATTCGGAAGCAAAGATAGAATTTGACACGATCAAACAAGACCGCAAAGCGATCTATTTTGTTCGCGACGATGGCGCCGGGTTTAATATGGAGTACGCAGAAAAGCTATTTAACCCCTTTCAACGCATGCACGCAACAGGCGAGTTTGAAGGAAACGGAATTGGGCTTGCGACCGTCCGGCGGATTATCCATCGGCATGGCGGCAAGATATGGGCTGAATCAGCCGTTGAGAAAGGGGCCACCTTTTTCTTTACCCTCTCATGAAGGAGGCAGGGACGTGGGAAAGGCATTGCGTGTCTTAATTGTTGAGGATTCGGAAGATGCCGCGGAACTCCTGACCCTTGAACTAAAACGGGGCGGCTGCCATTCCATTACACGTCGTGTGGATACCAATGACGCCCTCGGCGCCGCGTTAAGTGAAGAGTGGGATGTGGCCCTGCTGGACTACAACATGCCACGTTTAAATGTGATGGCGGCGCTCACCCAGCTCAAACAACTTCCGTATGATCTCCCTGTCATTGTCGTCTCTGCCGCCATCGGCGAGGAGCGCGCGGCCGAGATGATGAAGGCGGGGGCCCATGATTATATTCGAAAGGGAAATTTAGCGCGGCTTATTCCAAGCATCGATCGTGAATTGCGCGAGGCCGAAGACCGACGACGGCGCAAAGAAGCGGAAGATCGTCTGAATCATCTCGCCTACTATGATCCTCTCACCTTGTTTCCCAACCACAACGCCTTCCGCAATCAGTGTGAAAAGGAGATTGCGCAGGGAGACGGAAAGACACTGATCCTCGTCATTATTAATATAAACAACATCGGGGATATCAACAATACCCTGGGCTACAAAAATGGCGACCTTATCATAAAACATGTAGGGAAACGGGTGAAGGAGATCCTGCCGGACAATGTCATAGTCGCGCGGCTAAGGGGAGACGGATTCGGCTTACTGCTGCAAGGGAACGCCGACGCCGCCTCGCTTCTGGCCCAAAAGTTGCTCAACAACGCGCAACAACCGTTCCTATTAGAAGATCTCCCTATTGATATCGAGGTCAGTATCGGCATCGCCCAGTTTCCGGAAAACGGCCACGATGTGGACACCCTCGTAGGGAAGGCCGCTGTTGCCCTGCATGCTGCGGAAAATTCTGTAGAGGGGTATGCCTTCTACGCCCCCAATCAGGACCATGCTTCCACAGAGCACCTTATGCTACTGGGAGAATTGCGCGGAGCCATTGGTAAAAATGAGCTTACGCTGATGTACCAACCAAAAATCGAGGTAAGAACAGGTCGCGTGGTGGGTGTGGAGGCGCTGGTGCGCTGGAGGCATCCTAAACAGGGTCTTATTCCACCAGGTCGGTTTGTCCCCATTGTGGAACAGACGGGGCTGATCAATCTCCTGGCCCAGTGGACCCTTTGGGAGGCGATTTTGCAATGCCAGGCATGGCAGAAGATGGGAGTTGAGATACCGGTGGCGGTCAATCTCTCCGCACGGAATTTGCAAGATATAAAACTCCCGGAGCAGATTGCGGGGTTCCTGGAGACGGCAGGTGTGGCCCCCCACCTCCTGGAATTAGAGCTCACCGAGTCCGCTTTTATGGCAGACCCGGAACGCGCATTTTTGTTATTGAAGCGCCTCAACAAAATGGGCATTCATCTCTCCATTGACGATTTCGGAACAGGATATTCGTCTATGGCCTATCTAAAAAAACTTCCAGTCAACGAGCTAAAAATTGACAAGACCTTTATCACTTCGCTAATGCATAACCATAGCGATGCGGTCATCACGCGTTCCACCATTGATCTTGGGCATAACATGGGGCTGATGGTTGTAGCAGAAGGGGTGGAAGATCAACAAACTTTAAATGGGCTGATGGTCTTAGGGTGCGACAGGGCGCAGGGCTATTATATTAGCAGACCGGCGCCCCCCAACGATATATTGCAGTGGATAAAAGAGAGGGAGGCTTCGGCCGGTGAAAAAATAGTTTAGCAAGATTATTATACCGCGCAAATAATACGCACGCAGGACGCCTTAATCACCGCGGTGATTTTCTCCCCGACAGCGAGAGAAAGCTCTTTAACCGCTTCAGACGTTACCAGAGCGGCTAAAGAGATACCGCAATCGACCGTCACCTTCACCTGGGCGCCCATGGGAACAATTTCGCAGACCCGGCCCTCAAGACGATTCCTCGCGCTGCTTTGAGTGAAATCCCCCTTTTGTAGAATAACCTCATCTGACCTAATGGAGGCGAAACATCTCTCCCCCACCACGGCTTTCCCGATTCCCACTAAATGCAAGGCGCCGATCTTTAAGGTTACCATCTCTCCCAATCGATGCACGGCGTGTCCTGACAGGAGGTTCTCCACCCCAACGATCCGGGCGATCCGAGACGAGGCGGGTTGACACAGCACGTCAAAGGGATCTCCTTCCTGCAAGATTTCCCCCTCTGACATCACCATAAGATTATTTCCCAATATCAGAGCGTCCGAAATATCATGACTGACCAGAAGGGTGGAAATCCCGCATTCTTTTAGCCATCTTTGCATCTGGCCTCGAATGAGGTTGCGGGTTACATCATCCAAGGCGGAGAAAGGCTCATCAAGAAGCAAGAAGGAGGGCCTTTTGGCAAGAGTCTGCGCCAGCGCTATCCGCTGTCGCTCTCCCCCCGACAGGGCAGTGGGATAGCAATCCTCTTTGCCAGACAATTGAAATTGTTCGATCCAGTATCGGACCGCTTCCTCCCTTTTTTGCCTCTCAAAAGATTGAAGCCCGTAGGCAATATTCCTAGAAACGGTCAGATGCGGGAAAAGGGGGTAATCCTGGAAGAGGAGGCCCACCCTCCGCTTCTCTGATGGGAGAAAAACCGTTTGATCAAACCAAACGGTCTCGCCATAGCGTATGAAGCCGGAATCGGGCCGCATCATCCCGGCCAGGAGATGGAGGAAGGTGCTCTTGCCGCTTCCCGATGGGCCAAACAGCACCGTAACCTGCGCCGGTCTTAAAGGAAGGGTCCATGCGACAGAAAGGCCTCCCCCTGTTGGAGGGGCATATTGAATATCAACGGTAAGTTCCACCGACCTTTTCCCTGTTGAGGTAATAGACCCACGCTAAAAAAAAGAAGGAGGAGGCTAAAAGGAAAAGGGCGGTTTCTCCCGCCCCCTCATAGTTGAGCGCCTGGACCTGATCATACAGATCGATTGAGATAGTGCGCGTGACACCCGGGATATTTCCTCCAATCATCAGAACCACGCCGAATTCCCCAATGGTATGCGCAAAGGCCATGATAAACGCCGAGAGAATTCCCCGATAAGATAAGGGGAGGACAATCTTAAAAAAACGCATTAAAGGCGCATCCCCAAGAACCGCGGCCAGTTTCAAAAACCTGGCATCTACCCCGCGGAACGAAACCACAAGCGGTTGAAGCGCGAAGGGAAAAGAATAAACGACGGAACCGATTAAAAGCCCGATAAAGCTAAAGGTAAGAGGAGCGCCGAATAAAGTTTCATAGAGGCGTCCCATCGGGCCGATAGGGGCCATTGTCCACAAGAGATAAAATCCCAAGACCGTCGGAGGGAGAATCATCGGAAGGGCGGCCAATGCCTCGATAAAAAACTTCCACCGCCATGAGGCGGTGGCAATCCAGTAGGCCAGGGGAAGCCCGACGCTTAAGAGAATCAAAGAGGTCATGGAGGCAAGCTTCACAGAAAGCCAGAGCGCTTCTATATTCATGTTGACTTATCTGCCCCCCGTATCCAGGCCATGCCTTCTTAATATCTCTCCTCCTTCACCCGATACGATAAAATCAAGAAAAGTGTGGGCGAGGCTGATCTGTTTACTCCGTTTAAGGATAATCCCCCCCTGTGGCAAGGCCGGGACGTTTGGGATGATCCAATGCCGTCCGGTCTTACTCAACCGAGGAGAGCGGGCCAGAGAATAAGAAAGGATTCCCGCCTGGGCGCCGCCGCTTTGGGCAAACTGGGCCGCCTGCAAGAGATTCTCCCCTAAAACAAGTTTGGAGGAGAGGAGAGGATACAGCCCCTGTTTTTTCAGGACAAAAACGGCTGCTGCGCCATATGGCGCATGGGCAGGATTGGCAATCGCAATCTTTCGGATAGAGGGATTAAGCAGGGAATTCAGTCCCTCCTTTTCAATATCCAGAGGGGAATGGCGGGGCACCCAGAGGACCAGGCGGCCCTTTCCGTAGATAAAAAGCGATTCGGCATGACCTTCTGCCATGAGTCTTTCCGGATAGGCCAGATCGGCGGACAGGAAAATATCAAAGGGGCCCCCAGACATTATTTGGGCGAAAAAAATCCCCGATGCGCCATAAGAAACCTTGATACGACCCTGTCCCCCTGCTTCAAACCGGGTGGCGATCTCCTCCATGGCAAACCGCAAATCGGATGCCGCAGCCACCGATAACGCTGGCCCAGATGCGGCTTTTGAGGTATCCTCTAAAACAGACAGCATAAAAAGTAAGAGAAAGATGATCCAAAAAGGAGAGACTTTTGCCCTGATACTACGAGCAGGTGAGGGAATCATTCGGACTGCCCGGGCCGAAGCGGCTCGTGACAAACCTCACAATAAGAAAAGTTTGGATCGTTATGATGGCGGCATTCCGGACAGGCCAAATAACGCGGCATGGAAGAAGGGAACTCTGTTAAACACTTGACACACCAAGAAGAGTCCGGATCGTTATTCTGACCACATTTCAAACACCGCATCGAGTGCCCCCGTGGTCATCGGAAGAGAGGATAGGGAAAAACAAAGGGACTAATCTGAACTTTCGTCAAATTAGCCCCTTTTTACGAATGGACCTATTTTACTCCATTGATTCCAACGATGGTATCCTTAAAACCGACGTTCCGAATTTCAAAACCATTTGGAAGCTCGTTAATGGGGAGCATCTTGATCGCGTGATGTTTGGCAAGGTCGTCACATACGCCGACGCATATTTCACATCCCTTGCAGCGGTCGACAGCGATATAAGCCGTTCCCCTCGCCGAGTCATATAAAATCGTATTCGACTCCGGACAAAACTGCGTGCAAAGTCGGCATTTCGTGGAGCTACAAATCTCTACATCAACATCCGCAACAGAATACATTCAGCCTCCCCCGCTAATTTACGCAGACCTGTGCCGCATCGTGTTCCTCTTGCCGTTTTGCAGCCGCAGCCACGCGCTCTTCCTGCCACTTGTTCCAACCATGCGCAATCGCATATTCATTCGCGGCCTTCACCACTGCAAAATTTTTGGCAACCAACTCCGCCTTTTTCGCAAATTTCTTTTCGATGACATTATCGAGCGAGGCGGTCCCCCCAGAGACGACAAACCCTTTTCCCAGAAATCGCTCCTTCACAGACTGCTCAAGCGAGACGAGATCCGGCATGCCAATTACCCCAGCCACCGCGCCGCACATCGCCATATTGGTCGCTAAGTCTGTTCCACCCACGTCATTGGCAAGCCGCGTCGCCGGGATATAACAGATACGGGCGTTTAACTCATTTAACGTGCGGATATTATCTTCTAACATGGGGACCGGCGTCTCGCTATTGATTAAAACCACGCCGCCTTTTTTAAGCCCCCAGAAAAATGGCATGGTGTACGATTTTCCGTGGGTAATCACCTGGGGATGAAAGATCATCAAGATATTCGGATAGATAATCTCTCCAATTTCGTAAATCTTACCAGAGGCGATACGGACATAGCTCTCTACCGGCGCCATACGTTTTTCGGAACCGAAGAAGGGGACCAGGGTGCTCTCCCCTTTGCTAATAATCACGCCATTACTTAAGATGTGTGAAGCGGTCACCACCCCCTGGCCGCCAATTCCGGCCATTCGAACATTAAATCGTGATGTCCCGCTATCCACTAACGCCATGATCGACCTCCGATTAAGATTTTATACTGATCCGAAAACCCTCCCGCGCCCATACTAAAGAGGGCGTGCTAGGCTGGTTTTGCCGCAGGCGCCTTTAACTTTCTGCGCTCTTGCTCTAAGTGTTCCCAATAGGCCTTCGCCTCATCGGTAATATATTCCATAAACTGATACCGATCTTTTTCAACCTCACGGGCGTCATCCATCACCTTTGGTGTTGGGATCGCATATTCAATGTTGCACGAGGTATAGGCTTGAATATAGGTCGGCCCCACCTCACGGGCGATTAAAACCGCCTTGCGAACGGTATTGGCAACCCGTGTTGGATTGGTCGGCACCACGCGCGCAATGTAGGCCACCCCCGCCGTCTTGGCCAGTCCAATCATATCCATCTTTTCAAATTTCTTTCCCGTGGGGGCCATTTTTAAAACCATTCCCTTCTGGGTCATTCCGCTCTCCTGTCCTCCGGTATTGCCATAGACCTCGTTATCGAGCATGATGGTTGTAAATTTTTCCTTCCTGAACCAACCATGCATTACCGCCGCAAAACCAATATCGGCCAATCCCCCATCTCCAGCCATCACAACCACATCCTTTGGAGTATCCTTGAATCGAATCGACAGCCCCCGCTTTACCCCGGATGCGACCGCATTGGTATCGCCATAATTCCCATAGATAAAGGGAATCGCCGTTTGGGACAGTACCAACCTGCCGCAGCCCGCTGTCCCAATCGTTATCGTATGCTCCGGACTAGGAAGCCCCACGATGGCGGTGCGGATAAAGAGCGTCATGGCGCAGCCCGCGCACATCGGATGCTCTTCAATCAGCTCCTTAAAAGAGCCGATCTCCGAAACCTTTCGCTCGCGCGTAAACTGGCTGTCATTCACCAGATCCTGATACTCAATCGGAAGATACTTCTCAAACCCTGGCGACACACGAACTGTCTCTAACGACATAGCACTTCTCCTCTCATGAAAACGATTCTTCCCGTTAATACCGATGCGCTGGAGCGGTCAAATACTCCATAATGAGTTCGGTCGGCATCGACATCCCGCCAAAGACACGTGGGCCAGAGACCACCCGCTCCGTCCGATCGATGACGGACTTCACCTCCTTGGCCAGCCAACCGACATAATTAAACTCCGGGATCACAATCCTCTCGGCATGATCGAGCGCCTCTTTGAGTTCTTCTGACGGAAAAGGCCGAAGCGATTTGATCTTGATCAATCCAACATCCAGTCCCAGCTCTTCCGACTGCCGAACGGCCTCCCTCGATTGGGAGACTGCCGCACCCGAGGCCACAATCATTGTTTTGGCCCCAGGGTTCACCACTTCGATCAATCCCCCCATCCAGCGATCAATCCACTTGCGGGCGCGTTCATGCGCCGCCCAGATCTCCTGCTGCCATGAGGCGTGCATCTGATAAGAGATAAAATTTGATTTTTGAATCGGCGCATCGCGGGAAAGCCGAATCGGCGGGTTCTCATTGTCCATCATCGGCACTGCCTCATGATAGCACTCCCTTGGGGGGAGCTTAAGATCAGCCGATGGCAAAGAGACCCAGCCACGGGCATGCGTTACGAAAAAGCCATCGACGGCCACGGCAACAGGGAGGGTCACCTCCGGTTTCTCCCCCACCATATAGCCGATCATCGGAAAATCAAAAAAATCCTGCTGGTTCTCGGCATGGAACAGGAGACATCCGGTATTGAGCATATAGGAAAGCTCAATATTATCGGGCTGGATCGCGAGCGGGGCATTAATCACACGGCACATAATAAGAAGCATGGTTGGAAGCCGTCCTCCCGGCCAGGAGGCGATCACCTCCAGACCGCGCATCAGGCCGGGCCCCGCGGTGGCGGTTAAACAACGAACACCGGAACGCGAAGCGCCTGCGATGGCCGACATCACCCCGTACTCCTCCTCGCCGCGGTAATAATCTTTAACATAACCCTCCGCATAGAGATAGCCGACCTGCTGCATCGTCTCACTCTGCGGCGTAATGGGGTATGAAATCGCAATATCCACATTCGAACGCCGGATCGCCTCTTTCGCCGCCTCGCTCCCCGTAATAAACGTCTTCTCCCTGGGGGCCTCTAAAATCAGGTAATCGGCAGAAACCACCCGTTGCGCGGCCGCCCCTTTCTTTGCGGCCTCTTTCGGAGGTGGCGCGGCTGCGGTAATGACATCTCCCTGTGGATTCGTCTTCACTTCCTCTTCAAGCTGCTCACTCATTTTCCAGCCTCCCTCTACCCTTAGGCCCCATCCTACTCTTCGTTCTCATCCAAACCTTTTTCCAGGTCATGGCCAAACTCACCATGCACACCGACCGCCTCTTCCTGCGGCCTTTCAACATCGGCCCCTGTTAACCCTTTCTGTTGCGCCCAGCCCGACGGAATAATTCCATGCCCTTCATACAGCGGTTTCACCCCTTCCCGCTTCAGGCGTCTTAAAATCTCCGCAAACTTATAAATTTTATCCGCAGTCACATGAGGAACCGACGACATCGCGTCTTCATGGCCCGCCTCGGCGCAAAGGGCGATGGTAAAGCAGTTGGTCCCCGCCCGAATCATCTTTAAGGTCACATTGGCAAAGTGGCAATGAACACCAATCAAGACACAGGCCTCAATCTTGTTGTGCCAGATCGTTAAATTAGGATGGCAGGGGTTGATGACCGCCTCGGGATCAATCTTTGGGTAAATCGGCCGATAATCGGGCATCGGGATAATGCGAACGCCAGGAATTTCATGTGCCACCTCAAAAAAGGGCTTTGATTTCTCTCGGGTATGCTCCGTCCACCCCCAAAGCATCAGGGGCCCCGGAAAGAGGGTAGGATTCTTTCGAGTCAGCATGGCAATCGCCGCCCCCTCCATCGCCTCATCTTCCGTGACAATCCGCCCCTCCAGCAATCCCTCTCCCTCTTCAGGGAGAATGACCCCCTTTATGGCCGCAGACGGTGGAAGCAGGCTTTCCGGTCCAGGGAGGACGCGGTAATCGGGCTCTTTCTTGGGCTTTCTCAACGAACCTTTTTGATCTATTTGATGATTATCAACCATTCCCCTCTTCTACCCCCCTCCCTGCAACAGTTTGCCCACTCTGCCAAACCGCGACTTTATAAGTCAGAGATAAATAACGTAAAGAGTATCCTATATGACCCTCTTTGGGATTGTCAAATTAAAAATGATATAAGCACCACGGAAAAACGCAACGATTATCCCAAAACTTGACCCGTTCAGAAATTCGAATTAAGATAGGGGCCGAATGAAGCATACAACGTTCTCCATGGAAAAGTTCCTGGAATATTGCCGCCGCCATCCGGTTTCCCCGATAGAGAGGCTCCTTCTCTCTTCAGATGGAACCGTTGTTCGGATTCTTCAATCCCTTTTCCTATGTCCGGTGCGTCTGGAAACCGTTTACCAACATGAGACAGTCATCAACGACGAGGAATCAGAGTGGCTTGAAATTCCATGCCAGGAGAAAGTCATTCGTCGAAAGGCATGGCTCGTGGTTAAAGGAGACGCCTCCCGCCAAAATCAAAGGAAAATGTTGGCTATTTCAACTTTTCCTGTCGCGCGGTTAGATCCCGTCTTTTACCAACAACTCCTTTTGGGAGAAAAACCGATCGGAACGATTATTCAGGAATGCCGTATTCCTACCTATCGGGACAAATTTGAGATTTGCCATCTCCCTCTGCCAGAAGTCGCAAGAGATTTGAAGCTGTCGGAAGATGCCCTGTTTTGGACAAGGCGCTACCGCCTCACCCTATCCGATCAATGTCCAGGGCTTATTTCTGAAGTCCTCTCTCCAACCCTCTCTGCTCTTCTATGAGTGTCTGTTCTTTTCCAGAGTCTAAAGCGTTTCTTAGGGCATTTTGGGGGAAGCGCGCGGTTATTGGCCGGCTCATCCGTTTTGATCGGCCTTACGGTACATTTCTGCTGATGTTGCCAACCCTTTGGTCGTTGCTGCTCGCATCGGGAGGGAGACCCACGCTGAAGCATTTAACCGTATTTATCCTGGGCGCTTTCCTGATGCGTAGCGCAGGCTGTGTGGCTAATGACATGACCGATCGGGAATATGACGCAAAAATAGAAAGAACGAAGGGGCGCCCATTGGCCTCTGCCGCCCTGTCGATGAAAGAGGGGGCCCTCATCTTTATCATTCTCATAACGCTCTCCTTTCTTCTTGTGCTCACACTTAATCTTTTAACGATTCTCTTAAGTTTCGCCGCCCTGTTTTTTGCCCTTCTATATCCTTTTACAAAGAGATTCACCTATTTTCCTCAATTTGTGTTGGGAGCGGCCTTTGGCTTTGGGATTATTCTGGCATGGACAGCCACTCGAAATGAGCTGTCCCTAACACCATTTCTAATCTTTATCGCAAACCTTTTTTGGGCCGCAGGTTATGACACGATCTACGCCTTAATGGATCGTCGTGACGACATTCAAGTTGGAATAAAATCAACAGCGGTGTTTTTTGGCGCTCACAGTTGGCTTGCCGTGGGATTCTTCTTTTCTATGGTTATTCTTTCCCTTTGGATGGTGGGGGGCATCATGAAATTGGGATTCCCCTATTATCTTGCCCTGGCAACGGCAGGAGGCTGGTTCTTCTATCAAGTCATACGACTACGTAAGACTCTCTCCAGAGAGGACCTGTTTTGCCTTTTCAAATCGCATGTCTGGATTGGAGGGCTTATTCTGGGTGGGATAGCGCTGAACTATCACTTTCCGACCTTATAAAAAGATAAGGAGAGACCCGCCTTACATTCAGGCAAGCCTCTCCTCAACAGCACCGTTTTTACAGGTCGTAATAGAGGAAAAACTCATACGGGTGGGGGCGAAGACGCATCGGATCGATCTCTTTATTCTTCTTATACTCCATCCAGGTTGTAAGAATCTCCTCTGTAAATACACCCCCTTTTAGGAGGAAGGCATGATCTGCCTCGAGCGCCGCCAATGCCTCATCCAAACTCCCAGGCATCGTCTTGATCTGGGCAGCCTCCTCCTCCTCTAAATCATAGAGATCTTTGTCAATGGGATCTCCCGGATCAATCTTATTTTCGATGCCATCTAACCCCGCCAGGAGCATCGCGCTGAAGGCAAGATAGGGGTTGCAAGATGGATCAGGGAATCGGACCTCAATCCGTTTGGCCTTTGGGTTTTCCGAATACATCGGAATCCGGATCGAGGCGCTTCGATTCCGGCTGGAATAGGCCAGATTCACAGGGGCCTCAAATCCAGGGGTAAGCCGTTTATAGGAGTTGGTCGTTGGATTGGTCAATGCCGCCAGGGCGTGGGCATGTTTTAATATCCCTCCGATGTAATAGATGCACATCTTGCTGACACCGGCATAGTCATCCCCCGCAAAAAGCGGTTTGCCCTTCTTCCAGATACTTTGATGGACATGCATTCCAGAACCATTGTCTCCGAAAAGCGGCTTTGGCATAAAGGTAACCGTTTTACCATATCGTTTTGCCACATTTTTGCAGATGTACTTGTAAAGCATCAGTTGATCCGCCATTTTAGTCAACGGGGCAAACCGCATGTCAATTTCAGCCTGACCGGCCGTAGCCACCTCGTGATGCTCCTTCTCCACGATGATGCCGGCCTTTTCCATCTCCCGGACCATCTCGGCCCGGATATCCTCCTGGCTGTCGGTCGGCGGCACGGGGAAGTATCCCTCTTTATGACGGGGTTTGTAGCCGAGGTTCCCCCCTTCCTTCCCAGAGTTCCACACCCCCTCGTCCGAATCGATAAAATAATAGCCTGACTGGGCATTCTGATCGAACCGAACATTGTCAAAGATAAAAAATTCCGCCTCCGGCCCAAAATACGAGACCTCCCCAATGCCAGTGTTTTTAAGATGGGCCTCTGCCTTTTTCGCAATCGTGCGCGGATCTTTTGAATAAAGCTTTTGCGTAATAGGATCCTTAATGTTACAGACCACTGAAAGGGTCGGTATTTTTGTAAACGGATCCATAATGGCGGTGTCAGGATCTGGAACGGCCAGCATGTCGCTGTCGTTGATCGCCTGCCATCCTCGAATGCTCGAACCGTCAAAACCTGAACCTTCCTCAAAGATTTTCTCGGTAAACTCACCGATCGGTGTGGCAAAATGCTGCCAGACGCCGGGAAAGTCAATAAATTTAAAGTCGACCATCTCGACCTTGTTTTTCTTTGCAAACTCCAATACTTCCTTGGGTGTCATCTCCTCTCCTCTCTTGGTTTTTCTCTGATTGTTTCACAGGTTACGTTTTCTATCTCTTTCTGCGTCTGATAAAAACTCCGATACCGATTGGTAATCGGCATCCGCCTATCTCTTCCAAAAGCCCTCGGTGTGATTTTGATGCCGACAGGGGCCTGCCTTCGTTTAAATTCCGACGAATCGACCATCGCGATAAGCTTTGCGACCGTCGCTTGCTCATAGCCCATTGCGACAATTTCGTCAAAACTCCTGTCTTCCTCTACATACGCCTGCACGATCGGATCGAGCACCTCGTAAGGTGGAAGGGTATCTTGATCCGTCTGGTTTAGGCGCAACTCCGCGGTCGGCGCCCGC
>CAYJWQ010000004.1:0-51468 GCA_964373895.1 uncultured Nitrospirota bacterium | reverse complement strand
CTCAACCAGGCCGATGGAATTCACCCAACGGCAGAAGGGTATCAAAGGGTTGTCCAGCAGATATGGCCCATACTAAGGCCGCTTCTTAAAAAGTGAAACCATGACAGAGGCTAAAAGAGAGATCATTGCGGATATGATCTCCATCATCATCTGCAGCATTGATCACGCCAAATTTAAAAAGGTCGTACAGAACTACAAGACGCTCCTTTGCAATGAGCCGCATGAAATCATCGGCATTCACGACGCAAAATCATTGGCGGAGGGGTATCATCGCGGAATCAGGAAAAGCAGCGGCGCCATTCTTGTTTTCTGCCATGACGACATTGAAATCCTCTCCACCGATTTTTCAAAAAAGCTAAAGGCCCACCTTAAAACATACGACCTCATCGGGGCAGCGGGGACCACACGTTTAATCGGCCCAGGTTGGATCCAGGCCGGCCAGCCTTATATTCACGGCCAGATGACGCACTATGATAAGAAAGAAGACGTTTATGCCACCTGTGTCTACGGCGCAAACGAGCCGGCCGTTGGCGATATTCAGGCCATTGACGGACTTTTCATGGCAACCAAAAGAGAGGTGATGGCGTCTGTCCGTTTTGACGAGGCGCGGCTGGATGGGTTTCATCTCTATGATATCGATTTTTCATATTCGGCCTATTGGGCTGGTTTTAAGTTGGCGGTCTGCAATGACATCATTATTATTCACTATTCAGGCGGAAGCTTTGCTGAAAAGTGGCGGCATTACGCAGATCGTTTTCTTGAAAAGCACGGGGCCCGCCTCTTTCAGATGCCGCCGCCCGCTGTCTATTTCCCCACCTATTACTTTAAGGATAAAAACCAGGTTCTGTCATTTTGTCTGGAAAATCTCGGAAGGAGCACGCGATATCAAGAATGGATTCAGCGACGCGCGCTCACCGAGACAGACGTGCGACTCTATGAGGAACGGATGACGTCTCAATGGAAGTCCTATCCTGTGATTCATCTCGTTATTTATTTGCGCACTTCGGACAAGGCACTCCTTGCGGACACGCTTGACGCGCTTGAGGGACAATTCTATCAAAACTGGCGGTTATCGGTCATCGCGACCTTCCCTGCGCCGATTTCCGATTTTAATGAAATGGAAGGACTAAAATGGGTTCAGATAGACGCAGCGGGAGATTTGTCCCGTGCAATCGCCAGTGCGATCAATGACATCGCCACATCCACACCGGACGATTGGGTCGCGCTGATAGACCCCGGCGTCCGCTTTGAACCGCAAACCCTTTTGATCATTTCTGATTACATCAATCTCCATCCCGACTGGCGGCTGATCTATGCCGACGAAGATGCCATCAATGCAAAAGGGGAGCGTTTTGACCACCAGTTCAAACCCGACTTTAACCTGGATATGCTCCGCTCAATGCCCTATCTGGGAGGCTGTTTCATCAGGCGCGATACGCTGGCTGAAGTGGGAGGCTATGGCAACCTCCCTGGCGCGGAAAATTATGACCTCTCCCTAAAAGTTCTGGATCAATGCGGGGAGACGGCCATAGGCCACATCGCGGACGTTTTACTTCACATCCCTCCCACCTGGCCCGCCTGGCAGTCCGAGAAAGAGGAAAACAACAAACAGGCGCTCATCGCCCACCTAAAACGCAAGGGGGTGGCGGCTGAAGTGAAAGAGGGGTATCTTTCCGGAACGTTTCAGGTTCTCTACCAACATAATCAAACGCCGCTCGTCTCCATTATTATTTCAACGAAGGATAAGCTTAAGCTTTTTAAACCCTGTATGGAAAGTCTTCTTGAGAAAACAGACTATCCAAACTACGAAGTAATCGTGGTCGACAACCAAAGTTCCCAGCCCGACGCGCTTCATTATTACAGGACGCTTCAGAAGAGAGGGAATATCAGGGTCATACGCTATCCGCATCCTTTTAACTTTGCCGCTATTTGCAACCTTGCCGCGAAGGACGCGGCCGGCGACTATATTTTGCTCCTGAATAACGACACGGAGGTCATCGAGGCGCCGTGGCTTTCACGAATGATGATGCACGCGCAGCGCCCCGAGGTTGGCATCGTAGGGGCGCGTCTGGTATGCCCCGGACGCGGCCTTATCCAACATGCCGGCATCATTCTAGGCCTCGGCGGGGGCCGTATTGTCGATCAACCCTATTATCGAATTCTCTCCATTACAGAGGCGGGCTATATGAACCGCACCCATATCGATCAGAATTTCTCTGCCGTATCCGGCGCCTGCCTTTTAATCAGAAAATCGCTTTATAACGACCTCTCTGGGCTCGATGAAGAACGGTTCAAGACATTATATGCCGACATCGATCTATGCCTGAAGGCGGGGGAGTTACAGTATAAGATTGTCTGGACCCCCTATGCCACACTGGTACATCACGGCGCGGCGACGCTCGATAGCGAGTTGGATGGCCCCATCAAACAGGCCCAGTGGGTTGAGGGGTACAAAAGAGACAGAGATACCTTACTGGAGAAATGGCCCTCTCGGATCGCTAACGATCCCGCCTATAACCGGCATCTCTCCCTGACGGACATCGATTGTCGGTTGGAAGTCAATGCGATCATCAACTGGGACAGCCACTTTCATGACCGCCCAAAAATCCTGGGCATTCCACTGCCGGAGGCGTGCGGCGAATACAGGATCATCTCTCCCTTTCGGGCCTTAAATAAAGCGGGGCTGGCAAGATGCAGTTACATCCCGATATTAAAGTCGGGAGAGACAAGGGTTCTTAAAATCACGGAACTGATGCGGGCAGCGCCCGATTCGATTGTTCTTCATGCCGCCATCACCGACATTCAGATTGAAACGCTCGGCCACTACAAAAGATTTAGCCGCGTGTTTCGTCTCTTCACGCTCGATGATCTGATTACACATCGGCGGGAGAAAAATCTGTCCGAAACGTACAGGAATGTTGAGCCGCGTCTTCGCAAGGCATTGTCACTTTGCGATCGTCTGATTGTGACCACGACGCCCCTGGTTAACCTCTGCGACGGAATGATCAGCGACATTCGCGTCATTCCCAACTGCATCGAGCAGGCCGTCTGGGGAGGTCTTGATTCAAAACGGCGTCAAGGCCCCCGCCCGCGGGTCGGCTGGGCTGGCGCGCAACAGCATCAAGGCGACCTTGCGTTGATCATCGATGTGGTTCAGAAGACCGCCAATGACGTTGACTGGGTTTTCTTTGGCATGTGCCCTGGCGCCTTGCGATCCTATGTGAAGGAGTTCCACGATTTCGTCCAACCGTTTGAGAATTATCCGTCCAAGCTTGCCAGCCTCAATCTGGATCTGGCCGTTGCGCCCCTTACAGTCGAACCGTTTAACGAGGCCAAAAGCAACTTGCGCCTTCTGGAGTTGGGAATCCTCGGCGTTCCGGTCATCTGCACCGATATCTACCCTTATCAACAGGCCCCGGTCAAGAGGGTCCAAAATCACCCACAGAAGTGGATAGAGGCGATCAGGGAAAGGGTTTCCGACCTCGACGCGACAGGAAAAGAGGGAGACCAATTAAAGAAGTGGGTTGAAGAAAACACTCTGTTGGAAAATCACCTCGGAGAGTGGCTCTCCGCGTTGACAGCGTGAGGATTTACATCATCGGCAGGGTATTAACCTATTTCAACTTGATCTAATATCTTCACCACCCGTTCCGCCAGCTTCTGTGGCAAGAACGGTTTTGAAAAATATTCGAGCACGCCTGTCTGTTCTCCCCAGGGTTTACCGGAGAGATCCGTTCGGGTGGTTAGCATGACAATCGGGATGTGCGACGTCTCCTGATTGGCCTTCAGCCGTTGACAGGCGTCAAATCCATTCATCTTCGGCATCATCACATCCAGCAAGATCAGATCCGGCTTCTCGGAAATCGCCTTTTCAATGGCATCCATTCCGTTGTCCGCTTCAATGGTGTCAATCCCAAAGCGTTTCAGTTTCACGACAATCAGTTTCCGGACAAAATCCTCATCATCCACTACCAGGACCTTCCTCCCCCCCATCTGCCGACCCTCTCTACTGAGGAAACAATGCCGCACTCTTAAACAAACAGCACTCTGTCATGACCGATATCCGGATTCAGGATAACAAAAGAAATCAGAAGATCGCAACTTATTAACTGTCTCATAATAGAATTGACACTCTTGAAATGTAATTATGAGACAGTTTACAGGGGCTCGCGTCGCCCCTCCACCCCCCCCCATCCCCCCCTTGGCAAGGGGGGGATGGGGGGGTAATGGAGTCTCCCCCTCACGTGCGCTGTGCGCGCTCTGTATAAACGGTCTCATGTACAGATAATAATGAGACCGTTTATATTCTTCAAGGAATTTCTTAAGGAACCTTTACGCCTCCTCCGAATAAACGCCAATTTTTCTATACCGATGATACCGTTGCTGCTGTCGTTGTTCCGGCGGCATCGCCTCCAAATCGTGAAGATGCCTGCAGACAGCCTTCGAGATCGCCTCGGCCATTTTCTTAGGATCGCGGTGCGCCCCGCCAGGCGGCTCCGGAATCACCTCGTCAATCACACCCAACTGCGTCAAATCGGTAGCCGTCATTTTCAATGCCCCTGCGGCCTCTTCGGTTTTCCCCTCATCATTCCAGAGAATGGCAGCGCACCCTTCCGGGCTAATCACCGAATAAACGGAATACTGAAGCATCAGGATGCGGTCGGCCACCGAAACCGCAAGGGCCCCTCCGCTCCCTCCCTCGCCGATGACCACAGAAATGATCGGCACCTTCAATTGAGACATGACGAGGAGGTTTCTCGCAATCGCCTCGGATTGGCCCCGCTCTTCCGCGCCCACGCCAGGATAGGCCCCCGGGGTGTCGATGAAAGAGATCACCGGCTTGTTAAACTTCTCGGCCATGAGCATCATTCTAAGGGCCTTCCGGTAGCCTTCCGGATGCGGCATTCCAAAATTCCTGGCAATCCGATCCCTCACCCCCTTCCCTTTCTGCTGGCCAATCACCATAACGGAGCGCCCCTCAATGCGGGCCAATCCCGTAATAACGGATTTGTCATCTCCAAAGAGGCGATCTCCATGCAGCTCGGTAAAATCCTCAAAAATCATCTCGATGTAATCGTCCGTATTCGGACGAATTGAATGTCGCGCGAGCTGGGTCTTCTCCCAGGGG
The DNA here is from genome assembly GCA_964373895.1 of uncultured Nitrospirota bacterium. Classification (GTDB taxonomy): domain Bacteria; phylum Nitrospirota; class Nitrospiria; order SBBL01; family SBBT01; genus SBBT01. Next base: position 46,340 of record CAYJWQ010000004.1, on the reverse strand, counting down.
GTCAGCTTCGAGAAAATTTCCTCCTGAAGGGCAGCCATTTTCCTCTGGAGTTTCTTTAAGGCGTCGCCCTGTTTCGGATCGCTCTTCATCAACCCTTTTAAGTGATTGATCTTCTCCTGCAGTTGTACAATCGGTTTTTCAAATTCCAAATAATCGTTCACGTTATCCCTGCGCTATCTTTTGTCCGGAAAGGAGGACGCTCCCCTTTCCAAAACGCTGTTGCACTTCATTGATCAGACGATCGGATCCATCTACCGTAAATTTTGGATCGACGGAAATAATGGTTTCAAAGGACGACCCGTCGTCATCAGAAACGGTAATCTTCAAGCCGACAGGAAGCGGCCCCGGAAATCGGTGTAACAGATCGCGCAGGCCTGTCATATCAGAGGGTGCGACCGACCCCGCCGACAGCATAATCATGACCTGTCGGGGGGCCTCCTCGTTTTGCATCTCCCCTTTCAGATCGGATTCCAGCGCCATCGGGGCAATCGCGTGGGCCTTGAGCTTGGTTCCTTTCTCTCCATGATCGAGTGTCCCCGAGATAAATAAAGGGATCTCTTGTTTAAAGAGAGAGGAAGATGTCTGGTATAGTTCCGGAAAGACAATCACCTCGACCGATCCGGTTTGGTCCTCGATCCGAAGATAGGCCATTTTGTCTCCCCGTCTGGTCGTGGTAATCCGCTCCTGAACCACCACGCCGCAAACCCGGACCTCACGTCCCTCGCCGATACCCCCCAGGGCCTCGGTCGGTGTGGTCGCATATTTTTTAATCACCGTTTCATAACGCGCAAGGGGGTGGCAGGTGATATAAAATCCGAGCGCCTCCTTCTCAAGTCTGGCAATCTGGACATCATCCCATTCTGGAATATCTGGAAGGGGCGGCGAAGCGGCAGAATCGGCAAACATAGATGCCTGTCCCGTCTCGCTCTGTTTTTTAAGCTGCCCGCCGGTCTGCATCGCCAGATCCAATGCCTCCATCAGGGCCGCCCGCCGCGCGCCCGTCGAGTCAAAGGCGCCGCACTTAATCAGGCTCTCAACGACACGCTTGTTGGTCTTTCTAAGATCAATCTTTCCGCAAAAATCAAACAGGGAGGCAAAATGCCCACAGACCTTTCGGGCGGCCAGGATTGAATCGATGGCGGCGCTTCCGACATTCTTAATGGCGGCGAGCCCGAAACGGATCCCTTCCGTAACCACGGAGAAATCCTTCTCGCTTTCGTTCATGTCGGGGGGAAGGACCCGAATGCCCATGCGTCTGCACTCGCTGATGTACTTGACCACTTTATCGGAGTTGCCTTTCTCGCTGGTGAGCAAAGCCGTCATGAATGCAAGCGGATGATGATGCTTTAAATAGGCCGTCTGGTAGGTAATGAGGGCGTAGGCGGCCGAATGCGATTTATTAAATCCATATCCCGCGAAGTATTCCATCAGGTCAAAAATCTTCTCCGCCTTTGCGGAAGAGATTTTGTTCCTGCCCGCCCGCTCAATGAAAAGGGCTTTCTGGGCGGCCATCTCCTCGGGCTTTTTCTTCCCCATGGCGCGACGAAGCAGATCGGCCTCCCCCAAAGAGAATCCGGCCAGGACGTTGGCAATCTTCATCACCTGTTCCTGATAGACAATCACCCCGTAGGTCTCGGCCAAAATTCCCTCTAATTGGGGATGTTCATATTGAATTTTCGTCGCCCCTCTTCTTCTTTTTATAAAATCGTCCACCATGCCGCTTCCGATCGGCCCTGGACGATAGAGGGCAAGAATGGCGATGACATCTTCAAAGCAGTCGGGTTTCATTTTCACGAGGAGGTCCTGCATGCCAGCGCTTTCCAACTGAAAAATACCGGAAGTCTCTCCAGAACCCAGCAAGACATACGTCTCTTTATCATCCAACGGAATTTCAGGGAGATGAAGCGATCGGCCCTCTTTTGCATTGACCAGTCGGACGGCATGGTCAATCACTGTCAGCGTCCGAAGTCCGAGGAAGTCAAACTTGATCAGGCCGATCTTCTCGATGTCCTCCATCGCATATTGCGTGACAATCTCGCCTTTGCTCCCGCGATAAAGAGGGACATGATCGGTCAGAGGTTCGGCGGAAATGACCACGCCGGCCGCATGGGTGGAGGCATGGCGCGCAAGCCCTTCAAGCTGTTTTGCCAGCGAGATCACCTCGGCAATTTTGGGATTGCCCTTGGCGGCTTCCATCATCCTTGGCTCCTGGGCCAACGCCTCATCGAGGGTAATATTGATCGTATTGGGGATCAATTTTGCCAAATGGTCGACCTCGGCGTAAGGAACCTCCAAAACACGTCCCACGTCTCGGATCGCCGCCTTGGCCGCCATCGTTCCAAAGGTAATAATCTGGCCCACATGATCGGCCCCAAATTTCTCCGTCACATAGCGAATCACCTCCTCCCGCCGATCCATGCAAAAATCCATGTCAATGTCGGGGAGGGTCACGCGTTCAGGATTTAAGAACCTCTCAAATATCAGACCATACGCGATCGGATCAATATCGGTAATGCCAAGGGCATAGGCCGCCAGGCTTCCCGCGGAGGAGCCCCGCCCAGGCCCAACTGGAATACGAGAAGAACGCGCGTAGTTAATGATGTCCCAGACGATGAGGAAATAACCCTCATATCCCATCGCGCCAATAATGTTGAGTTCAGATTTTAGCCGCTCCGCGTAACGCTGGCGGTATGCCTCATCCACCCCCGTTCTACCGGCAAGCCGCTCTTTTAACCCTTTTTCGGCAAGCATTCCGAGGTAGGCCTCTCTGGTAATGCCGTCGGGCACGGCATAGTTGGGAAGATGGACCTCTCCCAACTTCAGATTAAGATCAATCATCTCGGCGATATGGAGCGTATGGGTCACCGCCTCGGGTATTTCGGAGAAACCGCGCGCCATCTCTTCAGGTGATTTAAAATAAAGCTGCTCGGTCTGAAAGCGCATCCGGTTTTGCATGTTCACCGTCTTGCCCGTCTGGAGACAAAGCATAATGTCATGCGCGTGGGCATCTTCCTTGTGGAGGTAATGACAATCGTTGGTGCCGACAAGCGGAATCCCCTGCGCCTTTGAAAGCTGGACCAACTGACGATTGGCCTCCCGCTGAAGGTCAAGACCATTATCTTGAACCTCGATAAAAAACCGCCCCTTGCCGAAAATGTCCTGGTAGGTCTGCGCGGCCGCCGTCGCCTCTTTTTCTTGACCGCGGGCCAACAGATACGGGAGCTCGCCCCGAAGGCATCCCGAAAGTCCGATCAGTCCCGCGCTGTGCCGATGCAACACCTCCTTATCAATACGGGGTTTGTAATAAAACCCCTCCAGGTTGGCAATCGAGATCAGCTTCACCAGGTTTTTATAGCCGGTTTCGTTGGCCGCAAGAAGAATCAGATGATAATAAGGATTCGACCCGCTGTGGTCGCTATAATCATCTTCATGGACACCGTGGGCCTCTTTGTCAAACCTGCTCCGCGGCGCAAGATAGGCCTCACAGCCGATAATCGGCTTCATCCCTGCCTTCTTTACCTTCTGGTAGAATTCAATCGCCCCAAAAAGATTCCCATGATCGGTCATGGCCAGGGCAGGCATCTTAAATTCTTTTGCCACCGCGATCAAGGGATCGACCTGATTGGCGCCGTCTAAAAGGCTGTATTGGGTGTGGAGGTGAAGATGGACAAACTGGGGCATGGTCTGATTGTAATGTCCCGAAGCTGAAAGGTCAAGGAAATGAACGGACGAAGGGCAAAGACCACATCAAAACGGAGGAAGTCCCCTTATCTCACGACACCACGTTACGATTTTAGCGCGTCAGAAATCTTAACAAGGGTTCCCTTGGCATCGCCGAAGACCATCATGGTGTTCGGCTGGACAAATAGCGCGTTGTCAATGCCGGCAAAGCCCGGGTTCATGCTCCGTTTTAAGACCATGACCATCTTGGATTTATCGACATCCAAAATCGGCATACCGTAAATGGGGCTGGCGGGATCGGTCTTCGCCGCGGGGTTGACGACATCGTTTGCCCCAATCACCAGCGAGACGTCGGTCTGTCCAAATTCCGGATTGATGTCGTCCATATCGATCAGTTGATCATACGGGATGTTCGCCTCCGCGAGGAGGACATTCATATGCCCCGGCATCCGGCCCGCCACGGGGTGAATCGCATATTTTACGGACGTTCCATTCTTTTCCAGAAGAGTGGCAAGATCGCGCACGGCATGTTGGGCCTGCGCCACGGCCATTCCATAACCCGGAACAACGATGACCGATTTTGCATTCCGGAAGGCATCGGCCGCCTCTTCCGGCGTGCCACTCCAGATTTTTATATTCTGTGCGGATGGGACCGCCGCCGCGGCGGTCACCTTCCCAAAGGCGCCAAAAATGACATTGGTAAACGAGCGATTCATCGCCTTGCACATAATAATGGAAAGGAGGAATCCCGACGCCCCATCCAGCGCCCCTGCAATAATCAACACGTTGTTTTTCAGGACAAAACCGGTGGCCGCGCCGGCAAGCCCCGCATAGGAATTTAAAAGCGAGATGACGGTCGGCATATCCGCCCCGCCAATCGGCATAATAAAAAGAACCCCTAACACCATCGAAAGGATAAAGAGGATCACAAACAGAATACTGTTGGCGGGATTTATGACCAGATACACGCCAATCGCCGCGGCAAGGACAAAGAGGGAGATATTGATGACATTCTGACCTTTATAGGTAATCGGCACGCCGGTGATCAGCTCCTGGAGCTTTCCAAAGGCCATCAGACTTCCCGTAAAGGTAAGGCCTCCGAATAGCACCTCAAAGGCGAGGGCCGCCATAACGGTTGCGTTGATATGGCCATTTGGGAGGAAATATTCGGCCACGCCGACCAGGGCCGCCGCCAGCGCCCCCCCCGCATGGGACAGGGCAATTCGCTGCGGCATCGCCGTCATCGGCATAAAGATCGCCATCGCCGCGCCGATGGCAGAACCAACAAAGAGCGCCGTGATAATCCACTCATAGCGCACAATGTCTTTATGCAGGAGGGTTCCTACAACAGCCAAAAGCATCCCAATCTCCGCATAGAGAATTCCCCTCCGCGCCTTCTCTGGATGGCTTAGGCCTTTTAAACCAAGGACAAAAAGGGCGCCGGATAAAAGGTAGATGATCTCAATAGCGCTGCCCATTATATGATCTCCTGACGTTTCTTAAACATCTTGAGCATACGGTCGGTAATCATGAATCCCCCCACTACATTGATCGTGGAACAGACGACCGCGATAAATCCCAGGGCAGTCGCAAAAGCGCTATAGTCCGCCCCCGCCACCACGAGAGAGCCGACCAGCGATATTCCAGAGATCGCATTGGTTCCCGACATCAATGGCGTGTGCAGAAGCGGCGGCACACGGCTGATCACTTCAAATCCCAGGAAACCGGCCAACATAAATACATATAATCCCATTTCAACTTCGGGAGACATTAATCCCCTCCTTTCGCATAGAACTCCTTGACCTTTGGATGCGCAATTTCCCCTCGATGGGTCACAAGGGAACCTCGAATGATTTCGTCATTTAAATCGATTTTGACCTCTTTATTCACACAAAAAAGCATTAGAAAGTGAAACAGGTTCTTGGCAAACATCTGGCTTGCATGAATCGGCATACTGCCGGGGAGATTCGTCGCGCCCACAATCGTCACGCCATGCGCAATCACCGTCTGGCCGGCCTTGCTAATCTCGCAATTTCCCCCTTGTTCCACCGCAAGGTCCACAATGACTGCCCCCTTTTTCATCTCTTTGACCATGTCGGACGTAATCAAGACAGGGGCGGTCTTTCCAGGAATGAGGGCGGTCGTAATAACCATATCCGCCCCTTTGACATGTTGATGGATCAGCTCCTTTTCTTTTTTATAAAACTCCGGTGAAAGCTCCTTGGCATATCCGCCCGCATCTTCCGCCTTCTCATGGCCCAGATCCAACTCCACAAACTCGGCCCCCAGACTCTTGACCTGCTCCCCTACCGCAGGGCGGGTATCAAACGCCTCGACCACCGCCCCTAAGCGTTTGGCCGTCGCAATGGCCTGCAGGCCGGCGACACCGGCGCCGATGACCAGCACCTTCGCGGGTGGCAGGGTTCCCGCCGCCGTGGTCATCATCGGGAGAAACCGTCCAAAGGCCGACGCCCCCAGCAAAACAGCCTTATAACCTGCAACGCTGCTCATGGAACTTAGGATATCCATCCGCTGGGCGCGGGTAATCCTTGGAATCCACTCCAGGGCAAACGCGCTGATCTTCTTCGATAGGAGCTTCTGCAAAAGAGGGACATCGGGCGAAAGGAGGGAAACCAAAACAGCGCCTTCCTTCATCATATCGACCTCATGCCTTCCCTCTTTCTCATTCATGAGCGGTCTGTGAACCTTCAGGATAATATCTGACTGCGCCAGCAAAGAAGCTGCATCCGGGACCATCTTGGCACCGACCTTTTCGTAGTCCGCATCGGAAATAAAGGCCGCCTCCCCCGCATGCGATTCCACCGATACGGCAAGACCGCCCTTAATCATTTTGTCAACCGTCTCCGGAACAGCGGCAACCCGATTTTCACCCGATAAAATCTCTTTCGGAATAGCGATCATCATCACAACACTTTCCCCTTTAATTTAAATAAAGAGAGAGTTAAACAAAAATTCTATAGGTTATACACATTCTCTCGCCGTGTCGTCAAGCTCCCGTATGAACAGGGCTAATTCAAAGTCCGAATAAAATTGTCATTCCCGCCCCCGACAAAAACATTCGAGGACAGGCCCCGGCGGGAAGCCAGAAGGTCTTGATTTTACAGGAACTGGAGTTCCGATAGAAGCATTCGGGAACGAATTAAATTTATCAAAAATGTACATGATTTCAAAATGTTTCATCACACTTTGAATTAGCCTTGTGTTTTTAGGTTTTGTCCTTGATCTTACGGTGGAAGGCGATTTAGAATCTATGTTTAAAAGATATACGTTTTTTGGGTAGATAATATACCATAACTTTGGTTTTGGTTATGCCAGATTAGCGCGCACAGTGCGCGAGAGGGGGAGGGGGATCTAAGCCCCTTTGCGGCTTCGCCGCGTTAGAATCAAAGTTTATTTTCGCCTTTTCAATCTCATTTAAGGGCCAAACCTATGGAAAAGAAAGAGACCAGAATTGAGAAAGACACCCTCGGAGAGTTAGAAGTCCCCAGGGAGGCCTATTATGGCGTCCAGACAGCGAGGGCGATTGCGAACTTCCCCATCAGTCGGCTCCGTCCGCATTCCGCGTTTATTCGGGCGACGGCGATGATCAAATGGGCGGCGGCCCAGACCAATGTAGGGCTTAAGAAACTTGATCCCAGGATCGGGAAGGCGATTCAACAAGCGGCAATGGAAGTGATCGAGGGGAAATGGGACGGCCAATTTGTGGTGGATGTCTTTCAGGCAGGGGCCGGAACGTCCCACAATATGAATACGAACGAGGTGATTGCAAATCGAGCGGTCGAGATATCAGGGGGAAGGCGCGGCGATTATAAACTGGTCCACCCAAATGACCATGTCAATATGTCCCAGTCCACCAATGACGTCTTTCCGACGGCGATTCGTGTGGCGGGCCTCTTGATGTTGCCCCATTTGGTAAAGGCCGTCACTTCTTTGGAGCGGGCCTTTTTTCTGAAGGCAAAGGAATTTAATGATGTCATTAAATCGGGCCGAACCCATTTGCAAGATGCGGTACCGATCCGGTTGGGACAGGAGTTCTCCGGTTACACCCAGGCAATGGGGCGCGCCCGACAACGGATTGAGACAGCCTCTGAAGGGCTGTATGAACTCGGCCTCGGCGGTTCAGCGGCGGGCACCGGCATCAATACCCATCCGAAATATCAAAAAAAGGTCGTTGCCGCGTTAAGCAAGATATCGGGCCTTCCATTCGTCTCTTCCAAAAACCTGTTTGAGCGGATGCAGAGCATGGCTGATTTCGTGGCATTCTCCGGGAGTTTGCGGGAACTCGCGATCGAACTGATCCGGATTGCAAACGATTTGAGGCTCCTCGCTTCCGGGCCGAGAACCGGTTTTGCGGAAATTATCCTTCCCCCTGTTCAACCCGGTTCATCCATTATGCCTGGCAAGGTCAATCCCGTCATGGCGGAAGTAACGAACATGGTCTGTTTTCAGGTGTTGGGAAATGATCTCACCATTTCATTGGCAGCGCAGGCGGGACAGTTGGAATTGAATGTGATGATGCCGGTGATCAGTTTTAACCTCTTGCAGTCTATGGAGATTCTGGCAAATGACATCTCCTTATTGACCGACCGATGTGTGAAAGGGATTACGGTCAATCGGGAGCGGTGCAAGGAGTATGCGGAAAAGAGTGTGGGACTGGCCACCATACTCAACCCTTCGATTGGGTATGAGGCGGCAGCCGCTGTGGCAAAAGAGTCGGCTGCCACAGGGAAGTCGCTTCGAGAAATTATTGTGGCCAGGGGAATCCTTACGGCAGAAGTCGTAGATAAAATCCTTGACCCAACGGCAATGACCGAACCAAGTGTTTAGTGCCTTTGCGTGTAACTTGATAGGAAATTTTCGCAGCGCTTTGAAATAGCGTACGGATCATTGCACCAGCGAGCGAGTTGTTGGCGGAACGCTTACGACTTCCGTGATAAGAGAGATCTTTCTTCGCCTCCAGAAGAGATAGGGAGACGGTGCAACTCTGTGATGTCCGATAAAATATGATCTGGAGGGTCTCCTTCCTCTGGAGGAGGGGAGCCATTGGAATTGATCCAAACAACGTCCATACCGATGCCCTTTGCCCCGCAGACATCACTCTCCCAGCTATCGCCAATGAATAGGACTTCCCTAGGCAAGACAGACAGCTTTTCACAGGCGAAAAGAAAAATTTCCGCCCTCGGTTTTCTGACCCCCACCTCGGCGGATATGGCAACCGCCTCAAATAGATTTAATATCCCTTCCCGCCCCAAGACGTGATAGACCGTATCGGTATCATCAAAGTTTGTGACAAGGCCGATCTTGTACCGCTCCTTTAGGGTCATCAGAAGATGCCTGTTTCCCTCCGGCAAGGTGAGGCAGGCGGAAATACAGTTTAGATGGGCCGCTTTAAGTTTTCGGAAAATCTCCTGACGGGCGGTGTCTTTGATGTCGAGCCGCTCCAGGAAAAGCTTAAAACGGACGTCAGACGTAATTTCCCTCTCCTCCACGGCGCGGAGGGCCGCGACTTTCTGCGTGGTTTCCACAAATAGATCGTGAAATTGCTCATACGGAATTGCTTGATGATATGCACAGAAGAGGGAATAAAGAATCGGGGTGGTGGTTCGAGTCTCTTGGCCACGAAGGGTCGCCATCGGAAGCCGTCTTATATCATAAGGCATCACGGTTCCACAGAGATCAAATAAAAGGGCTTTATAGCGATCGAATCGCTTGCTCATCCCTCTGTTCCTTAAGTATCGTCAGTATCGGCTGGTTCGCCTCCGGAAATGAAAAAGAGGAGAGCGTCTCAAGAGACACCCATCTCACCTCTTGGGAAGCGAGGGGCTTGGGTATGCCCGAGGCCAGATAGCATAAATAGGCATGAAACCGGACCGTTCGTTCAGGGTAAGGGTGTCTTGTTTGGCAGAGCAATTTTACAATATGAACGTCAATGTCCAGCTCCTCTTTTACCTCTCGGAGGAGACAGTCTTCCATCCGCTCTCCTTTACGCTGTTCTCCGCCCGGAAACTCCCATAGATCACCAAGATAGGCCTCCTTTTTTCTCCTGGCAATAAGAACTTGACCTTCCCATATAATAATGGCGATCGCCACTTCAACAGCGTCCATCGTTCATTCCCAAACACCGTCTTACCTAAAACGGAATATAACAAAATCGGCAGATTCAAATCGAGTTGAACTTTTATGGCGCCCCGCTTATAATCAGCTTTTTTTATCGCAGGCTCTCATTGATAGGGAACGCCACACTGCAGCGCTCAATGATGAGGACGGTCATAGCAGGCATCGCTGGTGGAATGGCTATGAACCTAAGCATGCTGCTCACCTTCAGGGCGATTGGTTTTGGATGGAACGGGACGGGTGTGCTGCTCAACCCTGACATTCAAAGCAAGAAGCTCATTGCGGTGTGGACCAAGCTCGAACCCCTTCCTCTGATTGTTAGCAACCCCACTCCCATCATCATCGGAATTTTGGTTTTCGGGATTATTTATGCCTTTCTCTACCGCTGGTTGTCTTCAGGTTGGCCTCCTGGCATTACCCCCAGGGCCCTTCGTTTTGCATTCTTGGTATTTGTCCTGGTTTTTTTGTTTTGGGAATTTTTCACCCCTTTTAACTTGTTCGGCGAACCCTACCCCTTGATTGGGCTGGAACTTGTATTCTGGGCGCTCATTGCCCTGGCCGGTGGATTCTCCATCGCGGGGATCATGGAAAGAGGGCTGTGAGGGGTGGATTACTCGTCCGGATACCGATGTGCGATATGTCGTATGACATCCAGGCTTTCGAAAAATGCGTCTATCATTTCCGGATCAAATTGTTTGCCGGCATCGGAACGCATCGTCTCAAGCACCCTTGACTCGTCCCACGCCTCTTTATAAACCCTCCGACAGCTTAAGGCATCATAGACATCGGCAACGGCGACGATTCGTCCAAATGGGGGGATTTCCTCTTCTTTTTTCCCTCTGGATTTCCCATTCGTTTCATAGCCTGGGAGGGGCGCCCCGGTCATTGGATCGATGTGGCCGGGATACCCATTGCCATCCCAACGCTCATGATGGTTCAGCGAGATGATAAAGGCTGCATCATCAAAATCGGAGTACCGCTCCGAGAAGAGCCTTGCCCCGAGATAGGTATGCTGCTTCATGATCTCGTATTCCTCCGGCTCGAACCTGGCCGGCTTTTTTAAGATGATATCTGAAATGGCAACCTTCCCCACATCATGGAGCATGGCCCCCATCCTTAAGACATCTCGATGTTTCTGTATCTCTTCGTGTGGAACGCCGTGACGCGAAGCCCACACCTCATAAATTTCCGCCGCATACGATCCTACCCGGTTGACATGGGGACCTGTCTCCTTCGGATCCCGCATTTCCGCCATTTTAATCACGCGTAAGATCAAGGCGCGGGTCATCTGGGCCCGTTCGATCGCAACTGCCGCGTTGTTCGCAAAGTGCATGATCAGGGGTTCTTCCTCTTTGGAAAATGCCCTGATGTGGTTATCTTCATCCCGGGCGTTAATGAGCTGCAACACGCCGATGATGTTTCCGTGGGATATTTTTAATGGAAACGTCAGAACCGATCGGGTGCGGTACCCCGTGCGTTCATCATATTCTCTGTTAAAAGAGTAGGGAACCTGCGGGGGGAGCCGATAGGCATCGGTAAGGTTGAGCATCTCTCCGGTGTGGGCCACATATCCGGAAATGGATTTGTCATCAATCGGGATGGAAAAGGTGGAATAGACCAGCTTTTTCCCGGGGAAAAGTTTTTTCTGTAAAATTTCGTTCTGTGTGTAGCTAAATTTCAATTGATGGTCTTCCTTAATGTAGATGGATCCCGCTTCGGCGTTTACAAATTTCCTGGCGAGGGACAGAATCCGCTCGAGCAGAATATCCACATCTTTGTACTGGGCAATCTCCTGGCCCAAATGAATGATTTGGGTAAGCGCTTGTTTCTCGTTGACCATATTTTGTTCCTCGGACATCGTATCCCCTCTCCGGATCCTCTTATTCATAAGGGGATTCATAAGGGGAGGGGGCTACTCGTGATTGGCAGGTTGTGTTCCATATCACATGGAATAAAAGGACCTTATCATATTATTTTAAAGGAAATCAAAGCGATTTCGACCCCTCGTGCGGCAGCCATGTGAAAATATCAGTGGTCAGGACTTTACGGGGGAACCTGATTACGCAAAGACCGCCAAGAAAAATAGGGACTGGCTGCAAAGAGAACCATCGAGCGGAGGGAGACATCCGACTCAATGAAATGCCGCCTAATGGGGCAACAGATGGCATCGAAAGGATCCTCTCATAGATGCAGTCGGATTACATTTATATGGCTTATATGGCAGACGATACCTCTTATAGTTGTATTTTATGATGGGGTGATACGAAGCCTTCCTTTCGCATAAAGAATGTGGTAGGCTATCGCAATTTTACGAGTGTGCGCATCAAGATGGGGAAGGTTATTGCGATTGCCAACCAGAAGGGGGGAGTAGGGAAGACGACGACGGCGATCAATCTTGCCGCATCACTTTCGGTTGCCGAAAAGAAGACGCTGCTGATCGATCTTGATCCTCAAGGAAACGCCACCAGCGGACTGGGAATTGATCGAACTGGACTACGGGGAAGCGTTTATGATCTTATGGTTGGCCGGGTTGATATTTCTCAACTGGTGATCGATACCGATACCCCGGGGCTTTCCCTCTTGCCATCGCATATCGATCTTGTGGGGGCGGAGATAGAGTTGGTCAACATGAACGCTCGAGAGGGTGTCTTAAAAGACCGGATTAAGACAGAGGTGGAGCAGTATGCCTTTGTGATCATCGACTGCCCCCCTTCTCTTGGGCTTTTAACGATCAATGCCCTGACAGCGGCCGACGCGCTCCTCATCCCGGTGCAGTGTGAATATTATGCGATGGAAGGGCTCAAACAACTCTTAGACACGTTGGCGTTGGTGCGGCAATCGCTCAACCCCACTTTGGCGATTGAAGGAATTCTCCTTACGATGTTTGACGGTCGCAACAATTTAAACAATCAGGTCGTAGAGGAGATTCAGTCTTTTTTCGGGAATCAGGTTTTCAAAAGCGCGATTCCGCGGAACATCACCTTAGCCGAGGCGCCCAGTCACGGAAAACCGGCCTTTTTTTATGACGCAGCCTCTCGGGGCGCGCAGGCCTATTTGTCCCTCGCGCAGGAAATTATCGGACATGCAGCGTAAGGCGTTGGGAAGGAGTTTTATGGAAGAAGGTTTGAAGGGCAAAGGGGTGGCCGCTCTCGTTCCAGCGGCTACTCCAGAAAAAGAAGAAATCCGCGAGATTCCGATTGAGGATATCATTCCGAATCGGTATCAACCGAGGCAGAATTTTGATCCGGCAGGGCTCGACGCCCTGGCCAACTCCCTGAAAAGCCATGGGTTGATCCAGCCGATTGCCGTCCGATATGAGGAGGGAGGGAAATTTGAACTGATTGCAGGGGAACGCCGTTTTCGGGCGGCCTGTTTAGCCGGATTTTCAAAAATTCCCGCGATGATCAAAAGGGTTCAAGAAGGCGATTTAATGGAATGGGCGCTCCTTGAGAACTTACAGAGAGAGGATCTCAACCCTATCGAGAAGGCCCATGCATTCTCCCGGCTCCTGACCCAATTCTCGCTCACCCAGGAGATGGTGGCCGGGAAGATGGGGATGGACCGCTCTTCCGTCGCAAATTTTCTTCGCCTCCTTCAATTGCCGCAAGAACTATGGGAAGACCTCTCTCATGGACATCTTTCGATGGGACATGCGAAGGTGATTCTTTCTCTCGATCAGAAAGAACATCAACTGGTTTTGGCGGGAGAGATTAAGACAAAAGGGCTCTCTGTCCGGCAGGCAGAGGGACTTGTTTACGACCTAAAGAAGACTAAAAGGACCCGCCCCTCTCCCGCTTCCTCCTCGCCAGAAATAACAGAGGTGGAGAACCGTCTCCGCCTTGCGCTGGGGACAAAAGTGTATCTTAGGGCGCATGGCAAGAGGGGAGAGATTCGGATTGAGTACTATTCTTTGGATGATCTGGACCGTATTCTTGATAAATTGGCGTAAGACATTCATTGCTGGAGGGATTCATGTTTAAAAAACATCATAAGGAAGGCACGCCCCCTTCCGATACGATCATCACCTTTTTAGGAAAGGGGGTCGAATTCAAAGGGGTGATTACCTATTATGGCACCATTCGGATCGATGGAAAGGTGGAGGGAGAAATTATCACAGAGGGGACATTGATTGTGGGAGAATCGGCGAATATTCAAGCGAACATATCAGCGGGCGCCGTTATTTCGGGAGGGAAGATTGTCGGAAGCATTCAGGCTTCCCACAAGGTGCACCTCTTGCCAAAGGCGGTCATGATCGGATCGTTAAATACCCCTACCCTCATTATTGAAGAAGGGGTCGTCTTCAACGGGAAGGCCGACATGTCGAAGACGGAGCGGCAAGAGGGCGTCCGTCCACTTAGAGCCGTTGGGAATGAAGGATAGGACGGATGCGCGCTAAAACCGTGGTCGTTGGAATGAGCGGAGGCGTCGATTCGGCAGTCGCCTGTTTCCTTCTTCAGGAACAGGGATTTAACGTGATCGGCGTAACCTTAACCCTCTGGAAGGACGTGGCGGAAGATGAGAAACGGTGGCAAGACCGCTCCTGCTGCAAAGTGGGCCTGGCCAGACATGTCGCCAAACAACTATCCATTCCCCATCATGTCATCGATATTCAAAAGGAATTTCAGGCCGAGATTATTGACAATTTTTGTGACACCTACCTGATGGGCCAGACGCCCAATCCCTGCGTCCGATGCAACGAAAGGATAAAGTTCGGTCGTCTATTGGATGTTGCAAAAGAGATGGGCGCCGACTTTCTTGCCACCGGACATTATGCGCGGATTATCTACCAACCGGCGCGTAATCGGTATGCCCTCTATCAGGGCTTTGATCTTACGAAAGATCAAAGCTATTTCCTCTACCGGCTTCGACAGGAACAACTTGCCCACACCCTTTTCCCCCTCGGGGAGATGAAGAAGGAGGCCGTTTATGAAAAGGCGCTCGCCTTGGGGCTTCCGTATGAAGAGGTTTTAGAGAGCCAGGAGATTTGTTTTGTGACGCAAAAGGGCTACCAGGCATTTCTTTTGGAAAATCGGAAAGAGGCACGTGCACCCGGAAAGATTGTCACCGAATCAGGAGAGGCGATCGGCGAACATGCAGGGGTCGCTTTCTATACGATTGGTCAGCGCCGAGGCCTTCATGTCTCCCTGGGGGAGCGGATGTATGTCACACGGCTTGATCCAGAGAAGAGAGAGGTGGTCGTTGGAAAAGAGCGTCCGTGCAGGGAGTTAATGGCCGGTGATCTGGTGTGGGGCGGTCATGACGCCCCTGTCGACCCGATTAGGGTAACCGGGAAAATGCGATACCGCTCCGCCGGCGCCGAGGCGATGCTGATACCAACGCAACAAGGAGACGTCAGGCTTCTTTTCGATACACCGCAACGTAGCATCACCCCAGGTCAATCGGTTGTTTTCTACCAAAAAGACGAAATCATTGGAGGGGGAATCATTCGTCCTTCGTTGAGGAGCCGAGATTGGACAAACATGCCATCATTGAGCGATTTTTCTCAAAAACCGCTCCAACCTACGATCGGGTTGTCCACCGGTTCACACTTGGAATCGATCGCCTCTGGAAGGAACGAATCTTAGAGGCAATCGATTCCCCTAAAAAAGTTTTAGACCTTGCCTGCGGCACCGGCATCCTGACATTTGCCATCGCCAGGAAATTCCCAGAGGCCCAGGTAACCGGGGTCGATATTTCCAATGGGTATCTCGCGATTGCCCAGAAAAAAGCCGAGGCCATGCAGGTGACGAATGTCACTTTTTTCCATTGCCGGGCGGAAGATTTTTTATCCGAAGACCGCTTTGACGCAATCACCGCATCCTACCTTCCGAAATACGCAGACATTCAGCTTTTAACAAAACACCTCTTCGGCATGCTTTCAGAAGGGGGCATACTCATTTTTCATGACTTCACTTATCCGAGGTCACGGCTGCTTCAGATTACCTTTGAATGTTATTTTAAAATCATTCAACCGATCGGAGGGTTTTGGTATCCCGAATGGAGAGAGGTTTTCAGGGAGCTTCCGAAGGTCATTCAAAATACCTCATGGGTATCTGAAACAGAAACGGCGCTGCGCCAGGGAGGGTTCGATCAGATCAAGATAAAATCCCTAACCCTTCAGGGCGCAGCCATTGTGAGCGCCAGAAAAACGGTATAAGTCGCACACATTTGCGACCAGTCTCCTGGCCAGTCCGGTATTAATTTTTTTGTTGTGCCAAAAGCGATGACTAACCATGTCTGCCTTGCAAAAGCAACAACGACCCATACCTTAGGCTTCTGAGTCACGGACTGAATTCGAGCTCTTACGCCGGAATAGATAAACTGCCGAACTCAATTCTGGTGGCAAAACCAATCTACTTAAGTTTTGTGCTTCTTCTAGAGTAAAATCTGATTGATTATGGTAGTCGCTCCAGTTTCCCGACGCGAACTTGTAGCGACTACCGATGACAATGTATCGCTGCACATTCGTTGTTTTGAAGACATGACGCTCAAAGGTATTATTTGCTGGCGGCCAAGAGCAGATCACGATCTCTGGTGCATATTTATGGAGTGCCATTTTAGCGTCTTGTTTAACAACCCATTCTGGATATTGTATAGCATGATTCCAGCTCTTATCGTCTGTGGCAGTAATCGTGACACCAGCATTGGTTAAAAACCGTGTCAATGTTCCATCGCCTGCTGCAATTTCAAGGCAGGCTCGCCCTGCCATCATTTTTGCCAGCGCTACAATCAGAGACCGTGAATAAAAACAATAAATACCCTTCGGCTGCACCAATGGCATAAGGAAACGTTTTTGCCAGATGAATGGCCAAATAAAGCGGAACCAGAATAGCGAAACGGGTTTTCTTTCAAGGTCGTGGGAAAAAAGCAACATTTGAGCGATCTGGCCATTTAGGTAGTTAAAACGAACTTTACCTTGGATAATTCCTGTGGCTGAGGCTAAACAGTAATTCTGGGTGGCCATTTGAATCATTCGGTTTCGGATAAGCTGCGGTAGTGCCGTTTCCCATGCTTTACGATTTCCCTGATTTTTTCGAATGCTGTTAATTACAAGTAGGCCCTGGGTTGATGAGCGATCCAAACATTCCCGTAGCGTTTGAATGTTTCCACTGGCATAGATTTTCGATAAATCGGATTGCACCGCTGCCCATTCTTGCGGATAGTCAGCAACAAGCTCATCGAATGTTGCTTTTTTCTGTATCCACTCCAATTTCTCCGCTGTAAAGCGAGACTTCATAAAATACAGCCTAAACAAGGAGCCTTAGCTTGATAGCCGCCATAAGACCATCCCAAAAGCCAATAATATAACGCCCAGGCTGATGTTTTTTAAAATGGCCTCATAATAAGGGAGGGCATTGGTCTCCCTCCCTGTCCGCTTAATCTCCAGACTGTGTGAAAACTCATGGTTGAAGCGGTTCACTACTGTCCCAACGTTGAATTGGGACGGGGCTTTAACACCTAGATAAATATGGGTTTTATTCCAAAATGAGTTTTTTCGATTTGAAATTATTTTCTCCAAGCGGCCATACTTCCGCACCACTGCAGAAGGAGATGGCCTATGAATATCGGAAAAACCGTTTTTACCCAACTGATGGACTTCATCCCTGCGTACGAATTTCGCCAATGCGTCGAGCGCTACAACGGCAACTACAAGATCAAGACCTTTTCCTGCTGGGACCAGTTTCTCTGCATGGCCTTTGCGCAGTTGACCTACCGGGAGAGTCTGCGGGATATCGAAGCGTGCATGCGCGTGGCCGATACCAAACTTTACCATATGGGGATTCGAGGCAGGGTCTCCAGAAGCACACTGGCCCACGCCAACGAAACCCGCGACTGGAGAATCTACGCAGACTTCGCCCAAGTGCTGATCCAAGCCGCCAGGGGATTGTATGGCAACGAAGGTTTTGGGGTGGAACTCGATCAGACGGTCTACGCACTCGATGCCACGACCATCGACCTTTGTCTTTCGGTCTTTCCCTGGGCAAAATTTCGCCGGAACAAGGCGGCGGTGAAGCTCCATACTCTCTTGGACTTTCGGGGCAGCATCCCTGTTGCGATCCGCATCACAGATGGAAAAGTTCACGACGTCAATATACTCGACGAACTCTTCATCGAGGCTGGCGCCATCTATATCATGGATCGAGCGTATGTAGACTTTACCCGCCTCTACAGGATTCATCAATCGTTGGCGTTTTTCGTGACCCGTGCGAAAAGCAACTTCGTTTTCAAACGCATGTACTCCCAACCCGTGGACAAATCGACAGGAATACGCGTCGACCAGATTGTGACCGTTACCGGTTTCTACACGTTGAGAGGCTACCCCGACAAACTGCGACGTATCTGTTACCTCGATGCCGAAACGAACAAGCGGCTTGTCTTTCTAACCAACAACTTCACGCTCCCCGCGCACGGGATTGCTCAACTCTACAGATGCCGATGGCGCGTCGAACTCTTCTTCAAATGGATCAAGCAGCACCTGCGGATCAAGGCATTTTATGGAACCACCGAGAACGCGGTCAAAACGCAAATCTGGATCGCCATCTCCGTGTATGTCCTGATCGCCATTATCACGAAGCGCCTGAAATTGCATCGCAGCCTTTACACCATTCTACAGATTTTGAGCGTGTCGTTGTTCGAGAAAACCCAAATTTTACAGGCTCTTTCGCATATCGACTATGATGAAACAGGGGACCATGACGATAACCAATTGAATTTATTCCAATAAACGTTGGGACAGTAGTGATAAAATGATCCTAATCATCTTTCCGTGTCGATCCTATTATTTCTTAGATTTCTCGATAACGCAGGCGCTTATGGCTACAAAAGCATGGTCACAGACCGGCGTTTTCAAAGCCCCCCTTCCCCCCTTTTTAAAAGGGGGGTCACGCAACCTACGGAGTCAAGTGTGTGTAAAAACCAGCCCTTTTATGGAAGTTTCAGAAATCCGTCTCAATCGTTTCTAACAACCGAAAATAAAATTTCGAAATGTTTCAGCACGGCTGGCAAAGCGCGATAGACCTTTTCCGCCATCTCTTCTCGATAGGTATGGGCCGTCTCGTTGCGTAAATCAACAAACCGAATCCAAACCTCATCGTAATCAATGATGCCTTGCCGATAGGCTTCTCGAAAACACTCCTTTGGAGAGGCGCAAACCATTCCTTTTTTTTCATTGAGATACACCTTGAGCAGTTTCCAACAGAGATCAAAAGTAAATTCAAACCGTTTTATGGCCGAATCACGCACAATGTCGGTTTTTGGCTCTTTCAGAACAGTCCTAAATCGGTCAAGCGCAGATTCAAATTGCGTTAGCCTCGCTTCCAATTGCGTCATCGTATTCTCTCAATCTCCTGGAGGGCCACCTCTCGAAAAGCAGGTGATACGCTTTGGAAGTCCACCATATCTATCTTGTAAAGTGTGGGCAGATTTTCAATCTCCTCTTTAATCGCAGCCATGATTTCGTATGGGATCACCGTTGCGCCTTCTATGCCAACGTCAATATCGGATCGCTCGTTTCCCTCACCCGTCATACGGGAGCCAAAGAAGAAGACAGAACATCCTTCCATATCGAGGTGCTTGCCCACGATTTGCAGAATCTCTTTCTTTAGCCTTTCAGCCGGATAGAATTGCAGTTCCATTTTTGCACCTTTTCCATGGTATTAATAATGGGGAACGGGCATATGCTATTTTACAGCGCGGACGACCTTTCCGGTAAGCCTCTATAAGCCTGACCCACCTGTTTCCTAATAAGATTCAAGGTCATTACGGCCGCCCTACGTTTGTATATTGAAATCCCAGGGCGGCCATTTTCTTAGGATCGTAAACATTCCGAAGATCAATAAAGATGGGAGTTTTCAGTTTCTTCTTGATCTGATCCAAATTTAAGCTGCGGAAGGGATTCCACTCGGTCATCAAGACAATCGCATCAGACCCATCGGCCACCGCATAAGGATCCGCCGCAAAATCAATCCCCCCTAATACCTTTTCGGCCTCTTTCCTCGCCGCGGGATCATAGGCGACAATACGCGCCCCTTTCTTCTGTAACGCCTGGATAATCGTCACCGAGGGGGCATCCCGCATATCATCGGTATTCGGTTTAAAGGCAAGGCCTAAAAACCCGATCCGTTTCCCAGAGAGGTCGCAGACGGCCTTTTCGATTTTCTGAACCATCCGCTCTTTCTGCTGCTGATTGACCTCCATCACCGCATGAACAATCTTAAACTCATATCCATGGATTAGGCCAATCTGCGCCAGGGCCGATACATCCTTTGGAAGACAGGATCCACCAAAACCCGGACCCGCATGCAAAAACTTCGGACCAATCCGTCCATCCAACCCCATCCCCTTGGCAATGGCCTGAACATCCGCGCCGACCTGTTCACAAAGATTGGCCATCTCATTGATAAAAGAGATCTTGGTCGCAAGGAAGGCATTGGAGGCATATTTAATTAGTTCCGCAGTGGCAATATCGGTAACGAGCATCGGGGTCTCAATAAGATATAACGGGCGATAGAGATCTTTCATAATCGCAATGGCCTGCTGGCTGATCGCCCCAATCACCACACGATTGGGACGAAGGAAATCCTCAATGGCCGATCCTTCACGCAAGAATTCAGGGTTAGAGACCACATCAAAATCGAAATGCTCTTTCTGTTTGCCTCCGATAATCCCCCTGATCCGCTCCCCTGTCCCAACCGGCACCGTACTTTTAGTGACGATCACTTTATAGCCGTTCATGTTTTCGGCAATGGTGGCAGCCACCTCCTCTATATAAGAGGTGTCTGCGCGACCGTCCCCCCTCGGAGGAGTCCCAACCGCAATAAAAATAACCAGGGCATCCTCAATCGCATGGACAATATCTGAAGTAAACGACAGATGGCCATTTTGAAGGTTCTTTTTAACCAGATCTTCCAGCCCAGGCTCATAAATCGGGATCTTCCCTTGTTGAAGCAAGGCGACCTTCTCTATATCTCTATCCACACAGGTGACATTCACCCCAAACTCGGCAAAACAGGCGCCGGTGACCAGTCCCACATACCCGCTTCCAATAATGGCAATATTCACCCTTCCCTCCCTCTTTTCTGGTACGACCTTAACCCACGCTCAAGCGTCAACATGAAGCATGCCCTCTATACCATGCGATCGTCTTTTTTAACCCCTCTTCAAAAGAAGTCCTTGCCTTAAAGCCAAACGCCCGCTCCGCCCGCGACGTATCAAGGCATCGCCTCGGTTGACCATCCGGCTTCGTTTTATCCCATAAGATGTTGCCCGAAAAACCGGTGAGTTTCACAATCAGTTCAACCAAATCCCTAATGGAGATTTCAAATCCCGCCCCGATATTAACGGGGTCGGATCCGTCATAACGTTCTGCGGCAAGCAGGATGGCTTCCGCGCAGTCCTCCACATAAAAAAATTCTCTCGTGGGCGTTCCTGTTCCCCAAATCACAATCTCTTTGTCGCCGTTTTTAATCGCATCGACACATTTCTTGATTAAGGCCGGTATCACATGAGACGACGCAGGATCAAAGTTATCCCGGGGGCCATAGAGGTTCACCGGCAGAAGATAGATCGCATTAAAACCATACTGCTGACGATAGGCCTGGGCCTGAACCAGGAGCATCTTTTTGGCCAGCCCGTAGGGGGCGTTGGTCTCCTCGGGATAACCATTCCAGAGATCATCCTCTTTGAATGGGACAGGGGTAAATTTAGGATAGGCGCAAATCGTTCCAATGGCCACAAATTTGGCAAGGCCCACTTGCCTTCCCACCTCGATCATCTGGACACCCATCATCATATTATCGTAAAAGAATTTTCCGGGGTTCTCAAGATTTGCCCCAATCCCGCCCACCTTGGCCGCCAGGTGAATCACGATCTGTGGCGTTGAATCTTGATACAAGCGCCTGACCGCATCCACGTCAATCAGATCATAATCCTTGCTCCTTGGAATAAAGAGGCTCTTGCAGCCCCGCTCGCGCAATTTCTCAACAATGAAGGATCCCAAAAAACCCGCCCCGCCCGTCACAACAACGCGTTTACCCTGCCAAAACGCCACGGCCTTCTCCCTCCGACTTTGTCCCTTCCAATTTAGTCCTTTCGGATCTTAAATCGGCATCCACCATAATTTTTACCAACTCCCTAAACCGAACCTTCGGCTCCCACCCTAATTGTGCCTTCGCATAGCGTGCATCCCCGCATAGCACATCCACTTCGGTAGGACGATAATATCGCGGGTCCACCTCGACATACGCCTTCCAATCTAAATTAAAATACCCGAAAGCCTCTTCCAGAAACTCTCTCACGGAATGGGTTTCTCCTGTCGCAACCACGTAATCGTCGGCGTGCTCTTTCTGGAGCATCCGCCACATCGCCTCGACATATTCCTTGGCATACCCCCAGTCCCGTTTCGCCTCTAAGTTTCCCAGGTAGAGTTTCTTTTGCAAACCTAATTTAATTCGGGCAACCGCTTTGGTAATCTTTCGGGAAACAAACGTTTCTCCTCGGCGAGGGGATTCGTGATTAAACAGGATGCCATTGCAGGCAAAGAGGCCATAGCCATCACGATAATTTTTGACAATCCAGTAGGAATAGACCTTGGCCGCCCCGTAAGGACTTTGCGGGCAAAAAGGGGTTTTTTCGTTCTGCGGAGGAGAGGCGCTTCCAAACATTTCACTGCTGGAGGCCTGGTAGAACTTGGCTCCTACCCCGCTGCGCCGCAGGGCCTCCAGAATGCGGATGGTACCCAAACCTGTCACATCCCCTGTATATTCAGGCATATCAAAGCTCACCCTCACATGGCTCTGGGCACCCAGATGATAGACCTCATCCGGGCTTATTTCGTACATCAGGTTCGTCAGCATACTGGAATCGGAAAGATCTCCGTAATGGAGAAACAATCGCGTATCGGCCTGATGAAAATCGGTATAGAGATGATCGATTCTATCTGTGTTGAAACTGCTCGATCGCCGGATGATACCGTGCACCTGATAATCTTTCTCAAGAAGCAGCTCCGCCAAATAGGATCCGTCCTGACCCGTAATGCCGGTGATCAACGCTTTTTTCATAGAAGGCCCCTCTCGCAGGCTACTGAAAACCGCTTTTTCCGTGACATCTTAGGCCGAAAAGGTTTTCCGGTCAAGGCTACGATATTGGACCGCCTCTGCCACATCCAGAGGCAGAATCGTATCCTGCTGTTTCAGATCGGCAATGGAGCGGGCCACCTTCAATATGCGGTTATAAGCCCGCGCCGACAGGCCGAGACGCTCAATCGCGGCCTCGAGCAATCTCTTTGACCCTTCATCGATTTGACAGAACTTTTTTAACTGTCTTGGCTTCAATTGCGCGTTGCATCGGATGCCCTCGCGCTGATATCGTTCTATCTGAAAGTCTCTGGCAGCCAGCACCCTTTTTCGAATTCCCTCGGAGCTTTCTTCTTCCATCTCTTTTGTCAACTCCCGGAAAGGAACGGCAGGGACCTCTATATGAAGATCAATGCGATCCAAAAGCGGCCCCGATATTTTGGAGCGATAGCGTAAAATCGCCATCGGGGTGCAGACGCAATTTCGCGTCGGATCAGTAAAATAACCGCATGGACATGGATTCATCGCCGCGATCAGCATAAACTGGGCCGGATAGGTTAAAGAAGCGCTCGCCCGCGCAATGGTCACTTTTCCTTCTTCCAGCGGTTGGCGTAAGACTTCAAGCACATTTCTCCGAAATTCCGGAAGCTCATCCAGAAACAGGACGCCGTGGTGGGCAAGGCTCACCTCGCCCGGTCTCGGAATCTGGCCGCCGCCTACCAAACCCGCATCAGAAATGGTGTGGTGAGGAGAGCGAAACGGGCGGACCACCAATAAAGGATGCTCGCTGGATAACGCCCCAAAGACGCTATGGACCTGTGTCGCCTCCAACGATTCTTCAAAGCCCATCGGCGGCAAGATGGATGGAACCCGTTTTGCCAACATCGTCTTCCCCGAACCTGGAGGACCCACCATCAGGACATTGTGTCCGCCAGCCGCCGCAATTTCCAACGCCCGTTTGGCATGGGCCTGCCCCCGCACCTCGGAAAAGTCTTCCGTATAGCCCGACTGCTGCGCATAGAGGAGATCGATATCGGTTGTCGCTGGGGACAACTTCTCGCCTCCATTTAAGAATTCAACCACCTGCGGAAGCGTATTCATCCCAAAGACATCAATCCCTGAAATTACCGCCGCCTCTTTCGCATTGTTGTAGGGGACCAAGACTCCATTCAGGCCACGCTTTTTTGCAAGAATGGCCATCGGAAGCGCCCCTTTAATCTCCTTAATCCTCCCATCCAGGGAAAGTTCACCCACAATCAAGTACGGGCGAAGGAGATCTTCTTTTATAATACCCTCCGCAGCCAAAATCCCTAATGCCATCGGGAGGTCAAACGAAGAACCCTCTTTTTTCAGATCGGCAGGCGCCAGGTTAATGGTGATTTTCTTTATGGGAAAGTTAAAGCCGGTGTTCTTGATGGCAGAGCGGAGACGGTCTTTACTCTCTTTAACCGCCATATCGGGAAGCCCCACAATGGATAAGAGCGGAAGCCCCTGGGAGAGAT
Organism: uncultured Nitrospirota bacterium; assembly: GCA_964373895.1. Classification (GTDB taxonomy): domain Bacteria; phylum Nitrospirota; class Nitrospiria; order SBBL01; family SBBT01; genus SBBT01. The sequence goes on along the minus strand of CAYJWQ010000004.1, from coordinate 21,949 downwards.
CAACTTCCACATCAATGAGATGGGCCTCAATCCCGTACAATACAGCGCTAAAAACCCTGGAAAGTGCCATCTGACCCCGCGATCAACAGACGTGATAAAAATATCCTAAAGAGGGGAACAGATCGTCATCTTAGGGTTCCTCTTAGGAAACGGCGTCCCTTAAAAAAGAGGTAATCCTTCTTTTATTTGATTTTTGCACGTACGACGCGAGAACGGGCTGGTGTCCTGGATCGAGATAAGATAAAAATTTCAAACCAAAAGAATTCTCATCCTGCTTGCGATGGACCGTCACAACTTTCCCTATCACCTTTTCTTCAAACCGTTTTCCCCTATAAATGCCACTGATTTCCACGGTTACCCCACTGCCCAAATCAAAAACATGATCCGAGTGAAAATGAAGACCTCCCAGACTGATATTGCTGATTTCCACATCGAACGCATGCAGCTCTGTTGAAAGCCTCGCCTTGCCGCAAAAACTGATACGCGGATGTCGTCTCTGATCCATCGGCTAAGATTTATAGCACATTCGAATAGATTGCACAACAAAACAACAAAACTGCCAAGGCTAATTCAAAGTGTGATAAAACATTTTGAAATCATGTACATTTTTGATAAATTTAATCCGTCATTCCCGAATGCTTCTATCGGGAATCCAGTCCCTGTAAAATCAAGTTCTGGATTCCCGCCTTCGCGGGAATGACAATTTTATTCGGACTTTGAATTAGCCCTGACAAAACTGCGTATAGACTCTATGTTTACAAGATATACGTTTTTTGGGTAGATAATGTACCATAGCGAAGCGACCCAGCGCGCACAGCGCGCGAGAGGGGGGGGGGCGACGCGAGCCCCTTTGCGGCTTCGCCGCATGAGTTGACAGGCAGATTTGGGTTTTTTCCCAAAATGCGTTATCATATCAAATATGACTACCTCTTCTCCAGAGGTTCGTCCCATCTTAGTGGTCTCCGATGCAACGGGAGAGACGGCGGCAAAAATGTCTTTAGCGGCCCTGGCGCAGTTTCCGCAGGTGGCGAAAGTTTTGTCTCGACGATATTATATTCGGACCGAAGAGCAGATTCAGGAGGTCCTTCGCGAGGCGAAAGAGAAGAATGCCCTCATCGTCTTCACCTTCGTTTCCGAATTTCTCAGCACAACCATGCAGGAGGGGGCGCAGAAAGCGGGTCTGATTGCGATCGATCTCTTAAGCCCCCTTCTTTCTGCTATGAGCGCTTTTTTGAATGCCTCTCCCTATGCCGTGCCGGGTCGTCTCCATCAAATTGATACCGACTACCTCGGTCGTGTAGAGGCGGTGCAATATACCGTTAAACATGACGATGGACAAAACCTCTCCGGAATTTCTAAAGCAGACATCATCCTGGTCGGCCCTTCGAGAACGGCCAAAACCCCTCTCTCGATTTATCTCGCACAATTTGGCTACAAGGTGGCCAATATCCCGATTGTGCTTCATCTCCCTCCTCCCAAAGAGATCTATGACGTTGACCCGGCCCGTGTGGTTGGATTGCTCATCGATCCGCACCGGTTGGTGGAAATTCGGGAGGCGAGGCTAAAAAAACTCAAGCAAGCGGTTCCCGGATACGCGGACATAGAGCGGGTGGGGGAGGAGATCGATTATTGCCGAGAGATCTATCGGCAGAATCCGGAATGGATGGTGGCTGATGTCACCGGCCGCGCTGTTGAGGAAGTGGCAACCGATGTTATGAGCTGGGTTCGTGTCAACGGCGTCAGGGGAAAACAAAAATGATTTCGATCAGAGAGAAGGTCGCGTTGGTGACCGGGGGAGGCCGCGGCATTGGAAAAGCCGTCGCGGCGTGTTTTGCCAAGGAAGGGGGAAAAGTGGCTATTTGTGCGAGAAGCCAGGGAGAGCTGATTGGGACAGCCAAGGAAATTGAGGAGGCGGGCGGGGTGGCTCGCCCCTATTGTGTGGATATCGCAAACCAGCGAGATGTCCAGCGCATGGTGCGAGAGGTGGTATCGGAATGGGGAAAGATTGATCTGTTAATCAATAACGCGAGCGTGCTGGGATCTAACGAGCCGATTGCAACATATCCTCCTTTTGCATGGGAAGAGGTTATCCGGATTAATGTTACCGGAACGTTCCTGGTCACCCGGTCGGTCATCCGCGCCATGATCCCGAAGCGGTCTGGATGTATCCTCTCGATCACGTCCAGTGTCGGGAGACAAGGCCGCGCCGCATGGGGCGCTTATTGTGTCTCCAAGTTTGCCTTAGAGGGGATGATGCAGGTTCTGGCGGAAGAGGTCGCCCCGTTTGGTCTGATTGTGGTCACGGTCAATCCGGGGGCGACCCGCACGAAAATGCGGGCGGCTGCCTATCCAAAGGAAGACCCCGCCACCCTTCAGAGCGCGGAGGCCGTGGCGGAAGGGCTGTTGCGCCTCGTGAAAGATGCGAACCCCGCCTTGCATGGAAAGTCGCTGAACCTGTCCGATCTTGCAAATTTTAAAGGAGGTCTCTAAATGAAGGCCGTCCGTTTTCACCAACAGGGTGGGCCGTTGATTTATGAGGATGTCCCAACCCCCACTGCGGGACGCGGTGAAGTGGTGGTGCGGGTCATGGCATGCGCCGTAAACCACCTTGATCTATGGATGCGGCAAGGAATTCCATCTTATCCCGTTTCACTTCCCCATATCGCTGGAAGCGACGTTTCCGGTGTGGTGGAGGAGATCGGATCCGGCGTGGAGGGGGCCTCGGTGGGAGACAAGGTGATCATTGCGCCGGGGCTTTCGTGCTTCCGTTGCTCCCTCTGCCAATCTGGACAGGATAATCTCTGTAAGGTCTATCGAATTTTCGGCGCAGGCTGCGACGGTGGCTACGCCGAATTCACAAAGGCCCCCGCCGAAAATATTATTTTAATGCCCGAGGGGCTTTCTTTCGAGGAGGCCGCAGCCTTCCCGCTCACCTTTTTGACGGCATGGCATATGCTCATTACCAGAGCCAGACTCCGTCCTGGCCAGGATCTCCTTGTTCTGGCGGGCGGCAGCGGCATTGGGTGCGCCGCAGTACAGATCGGAAAACTGATTGGGGCGCGGGTGATTGTAACCTCCGGCACACAGGAAAAACTGGCACTGGCGCGACGTTTAGGGGCCGACATTTTCGTGAACTATGTCGATACTGATTTTACTGCAACTTTAGATGTGATGACCCATGGCCGCGGTGTGGATGTGGTCTTTGAACATGTGGGGCCGGAGACTTTCCATCAAAGTCTCCTTGCCCTGGCCAAGGCCGGAACCCTGGTCACCTGCGGGGCGACCACGGGGCCGATTGCCGAGTTGGATCTGCGCCTCCTGTTCACAAAAGAATTATCAATCTTAGGGGCGAGGATGGGAACATTGGCAGAGCTCATGGAGGTGGTCCGCTTGATAGAACGAAAAAAGTTATCCCCTGTGATTGATTCGGTCCATCCCCTCGCCCAGGCCGAACAGGCTCATGAGAAAATGAAATCGAGGGATGTCTTTGGGAAATTGATCCTCAAGCCCTGAAGGATCCTGGCCTATCAGTGAACCGGGGCGTCGCGATAGGGACACGGGTTTCCCATGCCCCGCTTAATATCCCGCCGTGCAGTTTTCCCGCAACCGGCTCTTCAGGGATACTCGCCCTCTGCGAGGGCGAGACAAACTTCACTTTTCCAACTGGCGGAGAGGCAGGGATTTGAACCCTGGGTAGAGGTTTTGCCCCTACGACGGTTTAGCAAACCGTTGCCTTCAGCCGCTCGGCCACCTCTCCCAACCTACGCGCCATCTATAATATGAGGCCGCCCTTAAAATAAACTTTTTGATCCGTATTTTCTCGTACCCTTTTCATCCTCCCAATATTTCCTGCGCATCATATCATGATTTTTCAGAAAGGATCAATTTATGCCTGCAGGCTGTTGGAAAACGATACGGCAGGCGGGTTGGTCAAAATGTCCAAGATGCACGGGTCTGGGACCCATGGGTCTGTGACCCACAGACCTGTAATCGGATAGACGGCAGCGGTTTCCAAAACCAGGGAGATCGTGTTAAGTTAGACGCTGTGCCTAAAAGATATACGTTTTTTGGGTAGATAATATACCGTAACGAAGCGACCCAGCGCGCACAGTGCGCGAGAGGGGGAGGGGGCTTAGCTAAGCGCCTGTATAACTGTCTCATAATCACATTTCAAGAGTGTCAATTCTATTATGAGACAGTTAATAGATCAGATGAAAGAGCGATGGATCACGGTGGACGGCTCGAAAATCCGGTACCTGGAATCGGGGGAGGGGAAAGGAGGATTACCTCTTCTCCTCCTTCCGTCATCTGCGGGGAGATGTATGGAGTATCGAGAGATCATCCCTCTGCTGGCGGATGCCTTTCATTGTCTTGCCATCGACTATCCTGGTTTTGGCCGCTCCGATCCGGCAAAGAAGATCGAAGGAAGCCTTGATTTAGCCCGATTTGTACGCCTCTGGATGTCGGAGGTTGGCCTTTCGCAAGTTCACCTTGCCGGATTTTCCATGGGAGGCTGGGTCGCGTTATATATGGCGATGCTCTGCCCGAAAAATATCGCGAAACTCATCCTAATCGCAACCTCCGCAGGGACTATTTCCGAAGCCCCGATTTTAAATCCTTCCGGGATGAATAAAAGGGAGATCCTGCGCACTTTTTACTTCAGGCCCGAGGTTCGTGAGCGGATGGCAAGAGAGGCGGTATCGCTTGAGGAAAAGGAAGAGATTCTGCGTTCTTCTCACGCTTTAATGAAACTCATTGCCCATGGCAAGCTGGTTCCACAACTTTCCGAAGAGCTTTATAAAATTCGGATGCCGACCCTCATCATCGGCGCCAAAGAAGACCAAGCGATTCCGATGATCTATCAGGAGCGTCTTTCTCAATCGATTCTCGGCTCCAGGTTGGTGGTTTTTCCTGAAACCGGACATGCCATTGTTGCGGAGCGGCCTGTCGAGCTGGCAAGGGAGATACGCGCGTTTCTGATGTAATCGCCTGTTTAATGAGAAAGGGAGAATTGAATGTCTGTTCCAGAGAATTTGCCAGGAAATGTGGTTGATGCGTTGATGATGCTCTTGGAAGAGGAGAAAGAGACCAATTTTGACGTCGTGCGCCAGCGGTTAATCGAGATGGGCCCATCGGTCATTCCCAGGCTTAAAGAGGTATCCAGAGGGAGGAGCTCGCCGCTTGTGGTAAAACGGACCGCGGAGGTGATTGGGACCATAAAACTGTACGCGCTGGATCAAGATTGGGAGAACTATGCCGAAAGCGATTCGCCTTCCCTTGAGGCGGGGCTTTTTCTGCTGGCCCGATTTCATGCCCCGGACTTAAATCCCATTCCCCACCAGAGAGAACTTGACCGGATGGCCGATATCCTGCGGGAGCGGATATCTCATGACGTCTCCGTATCCGCCACCATTGCGAGTTTCAACCAATACCTCTTCTACGAACGCCATTTCTCTGGCAACCGGGCCGAATATTACCTTCCGGAAAACAGTTATATCCACACCCTGTTACAGAGTAAAAAAGGGATTCCGATCAGTCTATCCGCCCTCTATTTGATCCTTGCGCAAAGGCTATCACTCCCCATCTATGGGATTGGCATGCCCGGCCATTTCCTCATTCAATGGTTCGATCAACAGCATAAAATTTATATCGATCCCTTTGACAAAGGCCGGATATTAACGGAGGATGACCTCAAGGCGTGGCTCGTAAAAGATGGTGTGGCCTTCAAGGCGGCGTATTTGCAGCGGGTGACCACTTGCCAGATCCTGGTCAGGATGATGAACAACCTGATTTACATCTATCAGCAGCGGGGAGAGGGGGGAAAAGCGGCATGGCTTTCCCGATTTCAGCAGAGGCTTCAAAGGGTTAATAAAGGCAGGGACGGTCTCTCATGAGGGACGAACAGCCTGCTAAACAAACCCTTGCGGATCGACGTTCACCGACAAGCGCACATGATCGCGCCCCTTCCATCTGTTGAATATCTCTGCCAGTGCCGTTTTCTTTCCGCCGTATCCTTTTATCAGGATTTGATAGCGATATTCCTCGCGAAGGCGCATGAGCGGGGCGGGCGCCGGACCTAAAATCTCGATGCCGCGAAGGGACGATCGCAGCGCTGTGGCAAGGGCGTCCGCGCGATCCGCCACAATGGCCTCTTGGCGGTGGCTTAATATCAGGAGGATCAGACGGGAAAAAGGGGGATAGGCGCACTCCTTTCGATAAATGATCTCTTTTTCATAAAATCCCAGAAAATCATGGGTCGTCGCCGCGGCAATCGCTTCATGATCCGGCTGAAAGGTTTGAACGATTACCTCCCCCGGCCTCTCTCCTCGGCCCGCCCTCCCCGCCACCTGAACCAGGAGCTGAAAGGTCCGTTCAGCAGAACGGAAATCAGGGACGTTTAAGGAGAGATCGGCCAGGAGAACCCCCACCAGCGTGACAGACGGAAAATCGTGCCCTTTTGCAATCATCTGGGTGCCGACCAGGATATCAATCTTTCCCTGTTCCATCGAGGAGAGAATGTTCTGATGGGCCTCTTTTCTTCGTGTGGTATCGCGATCCATCCGGACGACACGCGCCTTCGGATAGAAGGCTTTAACCTCCTCTTCGATCTTTTCCGTCCCCGCGCCCAAATGGATCAAACGAACTCCCATGCATTTCGGACAGGAGGTGGGAGGGGCCGCATAAAAACCGCAGTAGTGGCAGATGATCTGATGGCGCCTTTTGTGAAAGGTTAAGGCGACGCTACATCGGGTACAGCGTGGGCGATCACCGCAATCGGTACAAAGGAGCGACGGGGCAAACCCGCGCCGGTTGATGAATAAGAGGGTCTGCTCCGAACGGGCCAGTCTGATCCCGATGGCTGAAGTGAGCTGTTCCGTCAGGTAAGGGTTTTTCCCTTTGTCACGAAGATCGACCAGGCGCACCGTTGGAAGAGGTTTAGCGTCCACCCGTTCCGGCAGGTGAATATAACGGTATTTCCCTGTCTGACCATGATGGAACGATTCGAAGGAGGGAGTGGCCGATCCCAATACCACCGCGGCGCCTTCTTCCTTCCCCCTGACCAACGCCACATCCCGCGCATGATAGTGCACCCCTTCTTCCTGTTTATAAGAGGGGTCGTGCTCCTCATCCACGATGATCACCCCAACCGACGCAAATGGGGCAAAAATGGCCGATCGGACGCCAATGGCGATCAGCGTCTTCCCCTCGCGGATGCGGCGCCATTCTCCGTAGCGCTCTCCCGCGGAGAGACCGCTGTGGAAGACGGCCAGATTCCCGAACCGATGATGAAAGCGGGAGAGAAGCTGGGCAGTTAAGGCGATCTCGGGGACCAATACGATCGCCCCTTTGTTCATCCGATGCGACGCCTCAACCACGCGAAGGTAGACCTCCGTCTTGCCACTTCCGGTCACACCGTGCAACAGAAAAGGGGAAAACCCTCCACGGACAACGGCCGCAACCATCTGATCAGCGGCTGTTTTTTGGGCCGCATTCAAGACGATCCGCTCTTTGACTCGGGTCTCACCGTATAAGGAAGGCCGTCCTTCCTCAAGGGGGTTCTCCTCGACCTGACGAATAACCCCCTTTTCCATCAGCCGCAACATCGGGGCCCGATATCTCTTCTCAAAGGTAGACCAGAGGATGCTCCCTCCCGCCTTAAGAAGTGTTTCTACGATATGGGCCTGCTGGGGGGCCCGCAGCTTAAGCGATTCAATCAGGGAAGAAAGCTCATCTGCTGTCCGGGTCAAGGTCATAAGTCGCCTCTTTGGGCCGGAAGGGGCTGTGATCTGCGGAAGCGCCGCTTTGATCACCTTCCCCAGAGGCGCGAAATAATAATCCGAGATCCAAAGAAGAAGATGAAAAAGGGAGGTTGGCAAGCCTTCATCTAAAATGGCCGAGACCGCTTTGGTCTCCTTAACGAGGGGCTCCGCTACCTCCCGAATAAAATAGGCGACGGACGATCGGTATCCAAAGGGGACAAGAAGGCGGCATCCAGGTTCAAGCTTTTTCTCGGAAAGCGGAGATGAGAGGTGATAATGGAAGCGCCCGTCGGCCTCCGCGACAACGACTTCCACAAAACGGTGTAGGGCCATACAGGACGTTATGCCATTTCGACAACGGTTTTGACGAGCTTTTCAATCCCTGTGGCAATCTCTGAAATCCGCCGGACCAGCATATAGGCCGGGGTGGAGACAATTTTATGTTCTTTATCCAGCACAATCTGATCCACAGGGGTGTCCAGATGCTCAATCCCCATCTTCTTTAAGGCGGACGAGGTTCCAACATCATTTCCAATGGTTAGCTTGATTCGTATCCCTTCTTCCTGGGCCATCTTGGCCATGACCGCAGGGGCGATGCAAATGACGCCGATCGGTTTTTTGGCCTTCAGCGTCTCCCGTATGAGACGGGCCACCTCCGGTTGGACATGGCAGTTTTCTCCTTTGATGGCAAAGTCGCAGAGGTTTTTCGCCACCCCATAACCTCCTGGGAGGATTAAGGCGTCCAGGTTGGCCGATCTCACATCTTTGATATCCTGAATCTCGCCGCGGGCAATCCTGGCCGACTCGTCCAAGACATTTCGTCGCTCGGGTGTCTCCTGACCGCTGCGGTGATTTACCACATGCATCTGGTCAATATTGGGCGCCATACAGACCGCCTGCGCACCCGCCCGGTCAATGGCAAGCAGCGTGACCACCGATTCTTGTATTTCCGCGCCATCTAAGAAACCACAACCCGACAAGACCACCCCAATCCGTTTTGACATAGGCCACCTCCTTATTTAGACGAGCTTTAGGCGAGGCTATCAAACACCAAAAGAAAAATCAAACCGTGGGAACATCCCTAAACAGATGATCGGTTTAAACGGTTTTTACATTGTTGTATCTTTCTGTCCGTTGTGCAAGAATCGCTTGGCTTTTTATTAAAATGGGTTCATCCCGCTTTAGCGTGGGTAGAAGGGCGCATCATCAAGTTCCCTCCCCCTGCGATGGGGGAGGCAAGGTGGGGGTGATTCAATGCCGACCCGCGATCGTATTGCAAGAGCAAAACAGTTTAGAAAAAGACCGACAGATACAGAGCGCCTGCTCTGGGGGTGTTTAAGGGCAAAACAGATAGAAGAACTGAAATTCAGAAGACAAGCGCCCATCGGCCAATATATTGTTGATTTTGTTTGCCACGAGCGAGGGATCATCATAGAAGTGGACGGAGGACAGCATTCGATCGACCAAGAGAGAGATCTCGAAAGGGAAGGATGGCTCAACAAGCAAGGATATAAAATCTTAAGATTTTGGAATCATGACGTACTAACAAATGGCGTGTTTAAAACAGACCCTCCCCTTGACCCTCCCCTTGAGGGAGGGGAAGAACCTGGGAAACCCACGCTGAATCCGGAAGCGCCTTAAAATGAGGAGGAAACACCGATGAGACAGAAAACGGCCCTCTCTATCCTTGCCGTTCTGCTAAACAGCGTGATCGCCTTTGCCGAAGAGGCGCCTATCGCTTTCTCTGTTTCAGGTCAGGCTACCTACGGCCAGTATTCTGCCAGCACGCAACGAGATGCCATTACCTCGGAGACGATCAACCTCTCCTGGGCGCCGAGTTATGAGGCGGGGATCGGTCTGAATCTCCATTATGCCGATCTCGATCGAAAAGCCCCCCTTGCCAACATTAAGAGCACAAGTTCCAGTCTTTCCCTCTTTTGGGTCCCGCGACTTGCATCGAGCCACTATCTGGGGGGCAGCGCCACCCTCACCTATCTCGACGTCGTGAACAACGAAGACTTGACGGACGATCGTGATAAAAACGCGGACCATGCCCTGGTCCCATTTCTCTCTTTGATTTACAAGACGCCTGACGTAAGCCGGTCTCTCGACATCGGTTTTGCCTACGCTGACTATAAAGATACCGATGTGCGCCAATACACGGTGACGGCCGGAACGTTCCTCTTCAACTACTGGGTATGGTCGCAGACGAGGCTCTACTATATCGATTTAAGCAACCCCGTCCAGGGAGAAGGACAGACCGCAGCCTTTGAAGAGCGGTTGACCTACTTTGCCATTCCTCAAAAACTTTCCCTGACGCTTTACGCCCTTTTAGGCGAGAGAATCTATGCTTATGACCCCGATTTAGGGATTGCCTACACCCTGCCGGATATTCAGAAAGGGAGCGGCGGACTGTCGGCAAGCTACAACATAACGCCCCGTTTGAGTCTGGTTGGCGATGTAACATACGAGGCATACAAAAACGCGGTGATCGACGATGAATTTGCCGTCCTGTATGAAACGGTCGGGCTAAGGTATACCTTTTAAAAAAACATTAAATGGGGGGGGGAAATGACAAGAAAAATTGTGACGGGTGTTCTGTTTTTCGGACTGCTGATGGTCAGTATGGCGCAGGCGGAGGAGTTCGGTTATGAAAATACCAGGAATGGATCGGGTCCCGCAAGACTTAAAATCACCACCAATATGCCGACGGACGGGTTGTGGCTGGGGGTAACATTGTACGCGCCGGCGGGAAAGCCTGACATGCCTTCCAATAAGACCATTCCATTGGGGCCTGGGGGGAAAGTGGTGGAAGTGGTCGTGGATCCTCCTTTTGTCAACGGCACATTTGAGGCGGCGATCTGGGGCAAGAAACTCTCCAAGAACGAATGCCTGGCCACGGATGAGATGTGCAAGAAAAACGGGTTCAGGCTGACAAACATGGTCTCTTATATTTGGGGCCGGCTCGATTAGCGAATCGTTGTAGGGGCGACCCGGCGGGCCGCCCTGACCGAAACCCTTCATCCTCCCACGCGAAGGGGGTCTTTGCACACACTTGACTCCGTTGAGTGACCCCCCTTTAGAAAAGGGGGGAATGGGGGGATAGAGGGGGACAACAGTCAAACAAGGGGATATGGGGGACCAACCCCCTTGATCCCCCTTATCAGGGGGAGGATATCCCATAAGGAGATGACCGATTGGCATTTGACGTAAAGGGGCTAAAAGGCCTTGCTGTCAGCGAGACCGGACTGATATTCGATCCTGCCACAGGCTATATCTTTACGACCAATGCGGTTGGCATCTCAATCCTTTCCGCGCTTAAAGATGGGAAGGAGGGGGATGCAATCCGGGCGCAAATTCTACAGGAATATGATGCCGATCCGGAAGTGGTGGAACGGGACCTTTTTGACTTCTTCAGCCGATTGGTGACGTGCGGATTGATTAAAGATGGTTAGGGTCGCGGTAAGCGGACTAAACGCCGTGGATACCCCCGCGCCCGGCATTCCCGTAATCCGGTGCTTAAAAGAAGAGGCCGGTTTTTCGGGACGGATGATTGGCCTGGCATACGACGCCCTCGATCCGGGGGTGCTCGATCGTGATCTTATTGACGCGGCTTATTTGCTCCCTTACCCCAAGTCGGGCAAAGATGTCCTTCTGGAGCGGCTTTCCTATATCCATCAGCGCGATCCGATCGATCTGATTATCCCGAATCTGGATGCCGAGATCCTTAATTTTATCCAGATCAAAGAGGCGCTCTCTCGGATGGGAATCCGCCTTCTCCTCCCGTCCGCGGATCGGTTTATGAGACGGGCTAAAATCAACCTGCCGAAATTAGCCGATGACATTGGTATTCGCACCCCCAGGACACGTCTGGTGACCGATCTGCGCCAGATCGAGGCGCAACCGCCGGCGGAATTTCCCCTCATGGTGAAGGGTGTTTTTTATGAGGCCTATACAGCCCACTCCACCCCTGAACTTACTTTTTACGCCCAGAAAATCGTAAGCCGTTGGGGGTATCCCTTGCTGATTCAAAGCTATATTGAGGGGGAGGAGTTTAACGCGGTGGCGGTGGGGGACGGAAGCGGGAACACCGTGGGATGCGTCTGCATGAAAAAACTGACCCTGACCGATAAGGGGAAAGGATGGGCGTGCATCACGATAAAAAATGAGCCCCTGATGACCCTGACCGAACAGATCGTGTCTGCCCTCGGCTGGACCGGCGCATTGGAGGTGGAGGCGATCTATTCAAAGACAGAAGACTGTTTTTATTTAATTGAAATTAATCCAAGATTCCCCGCCTGGGTCTATCTGGCGTGCGCCGCGGGAGACAATCTTCCCTACCTCTGCCTGCAGCTTGCGATGGGGGGAAAAGTTAAAAAGGCGCGGGATTATAAAACAGGGGTGGTTTTCTCCAACTACACCACCAATCTCATTGCCGACCTGGACAAAATTCAGACCCTGTTTACCACCGGAGAGATCCGATATGAAAAAACGATATGAAAAACCGTTCATCACCCGTCATTATGGCGGGGTGATCAACAAGTTTGGTGAACTGCCGAAGACGGAAACGGGAGAGTTCATTGAGGGATTTCGCGTTGCCGATTTGATCGAGAAATATGGATCGCCCCTGTTTGTTTATTCTGAACGAAAGATCAAGGAAAAATACAGGGAGCTCATGGACGTCTTTTCACTGCGCTATCCGAGGGTACAGCACGCATGGAGTTATAAGACGAACTATTTGCAGGCGATCTGCAGGCTCTTTCATCATCTGGGTTCATGGGCGGAAGTGGTCTCTTCCATGGAATATGCCATGGCAAAAAAGCTGGGGACTCCCCCCTCCCGAATCATTGTCAACGGTCCTTATAAACCGTATCCGATGCTCAAAGAGGCGATCTGTGATGGGGCGATGGTCAACATCGATAGCACGGAGGAGATTTATGATCTGGAGAAAATCGCGGTCGAGATCAATAAGCCGGTACAGGTCGGAATTCGGGTCAACATGGCGCTGGGAAGTTATATGGCCTGGGATCGATTCGGTTTTAATATCGACTCGGGCGAGGCCCTGCGCGCCGTCAGAAGAATCCTCTCCGGTGGGAAGATACAGGTGGTCGGATTACATGCCCACATCGGCACGTTTATGCTCGACCCCGAGCTTTACCGAATGGAGGCAATCCGGCTGATTGAGTTTCACCGTGCGATTAAAGAGGAGTTTGGCGTGCGGATCCACTATATCGATGTGGGGGGAGGATTCGCTTCCCGTAACCGCCTGAAGGGGACCTATCTTCCCACCACCGATACCGCCCCTCCGTTTGATCGCTACGCGGAGGCGATCTGCACGGAGATGCTCGCCGCCTATAAACCGGACGAACATCCCCTGCTGATTTTAGAGACGGGGCGGGCACTGATTGATGAGGCAGGTGTTCTGGTCGCGACCGTCTGCGGAACCAAACGGTTGGCAAACGGGGTGAGGGCCCTTGTTTTGGATGCAGGTGTCAATCTTCTTTTTACCGCGTTCTGGTATGATCATGAAGTGATTCCGGCGGTCGATCGAGGTCTCCCGATGGAGGAGCAGACCATTTTTGGCCCGCTCTGCATGCAAATCGACGCGATACGGCCCCTCATGAAACTCCCCTATCTTGAAAAGGGGGATCCGGTGATTATCCGGCCGGTGGGGGCGTATAACCAGTCCCAGGGGATGCAGTTTATCCAGCTTCGTCCGAATGTCGTGATGATTAGCGAAAAGGGGGAGGATGCCCTCATTCGCGAGGCAGAGACCGTATCGTATCTTCAGGAAAAGGAAAGATTGCCAGAATGGCTGAAAGAGTAAAATTTCTCACCGACGCCCTTCTTCTTTGTTATTCTCAAATTTTCTTTTCAAGTCGCAAGCCTGTCGGGATTCTTTTCATGCTTGCCACATTCGTTCATCCAGGGCACGGGCTTTTCGGTGTAATCGGAGCGCTTTTCTCCATTGCGTCGGCCTATCTTATCGGCATCGATCCTAAATTCATTCGGCAGGGTCTCTATGGTTACAATGCCGTCTTACTGGGTCTTGGATTCGGCTTTTTCTATAAAATCGGCGTAGAAAACCTGCTGTTTCTTCTGGTTTCTATCATTCTGCTCACCTTTCTGACCTTTTTTCTTAATAATCTGTTTCAGCAATACTTTGGGCTTCCGGCATTGACCCTGCCGTTTACGCTTATGATGTGGTTGGTGCTGCTTTCCGGCCAACGCCTGGAGGGTTTAAGACAACACCCTTTTGGGTGGGGCGATCTCTTCACAGGGGTCGCACCCCTCGCAGGGGTGTTCCCCTATCCATGGGATACCTTCCTTTCGTCATTTAGCGCGATCCTTTTCCAGGCCAATCCCCTCTCCGGATGTATGATTGCACTGGGTGTCCTCATTTACTCCAGGATTGCCGTTGTACTGATGACCGCAGGCTTCTTTCTGGCGCTCTTCCTTCACCACCACCTGGGGACGGATTTAGTCGCGTTCCAACATTTGGGTTTTAACTACATGTTTGCGGCCCTCGCCATTGGCGGCATCTTTACGGTTCCGAATCCCGCAAGCCTTGGCTTTGCCTTGCTGGCCGTCGCCATTACCGTGGTAATCCTTGTGGGATCCACGGCATTTTCCAGCCCGCTATTTTCCCCATGGACGTTGCCGTTTAACCTGGCCGTATGGCTTGTTTTATATAGTCTTCGGACTGGGAAATGTCCGATAGGGGAGATCCATCTTGTGGAATATGGCGACGGGTCGCCTGAAGAAAACTTAAAGAAGCAGAGGGAAGATCGGATGGTCTGGCGGCGCAGGAATCGTGTCATCACACTTCCCTTTCATGGCCGATGGAAGGTGACGCAGGGGATTGATGGAAAATATACGCATCAGGACGTGTGGCGTTTTGCATACGATTTTCAGGCGGTTGATTCTTATGGGCATGCCTCTCATCACGAGGGGACAGATCTCGTCCATTATTACGCGTATGGCCTGCCAACTCTCGCTCCCGCGGACGGCAAGGTGCATGCCGTAAAAGGGGACATCCCTGATAATTCGATCGGATCGGTTAATACGGATGAAAACTGGGGAAACCACGTTATTATTGAGCATGGGCCCGATCATTATTCCTGCCTCTGCCATTTAAAGCAGGACTCTATCCGGGTTACGCCTGGCCAGGAGGTTTTCCGTGGAGAGACGATTGCGGCCTGCGGAAATTCGGGAAGATCTCCTTATCCCCACATTCATCTACAGTTTCAGAAGAGACCTGAAATCGGCGCGCCGACCGCTTCGTTTGATTTCTCACAGATCGTCCTTTCGGATCAGGAAGAGACCTTGTTGCTGCAAGGGCAACTGAAAGAAGGGGATATCGTCGTCAACATGAAACCGGCCGTGGGGCATGAAATGTTCTTTCCCTATGCCCTCAACAAGGTCTATTCTTATGAATGGAATAGTGGGAATAGCGCGAAAGAAGGGCTGAAGAGATCGGAAATCGAATTATGGAGGATGGAGGTCGATTTTGACGGCCATACCATGCTGATCTCTTCTCCTTCGGTGACCCGGCTGACCTTTCATCTGTCAGACGGTGTTCTGACGGCAACAGGCGTTGCAGGGGATAGAGACACGGGCCTGTTTTTATTTGGAAGTCTTCTCTCCAGGATACCCTTGATTCAAGGGAACAAGGCAATAAAATGGTCTTCATCCATCGGTCCAGACATTTCCCCAAAACGGATCTATGAATCGTTTTTAGATCCATTCTCTTTATTGGGGGTTGGCCTGCTTCAAAGCAAGGCGTGTGTGATGAAACCGAGTGAAGATGAGTTGATCCTCCATGTCCGCCCGAGCACACAACTTTCTGTTCCCTTTCTGACCCTCCCGCTCATGCAGGGAGAAGCGGCTGAAATCCGTTTTAAAAGAAATGTCGGTCTTGTAAAAATGACCGTAGGGAATAAAATGCTGCGCGTGTACGAAAACAGCCGATGATCTGCCTTGTGCCAAGGGCAATGGTTTCCACTGCGATATTATAACGTTTCGATTATAAAGGACCGAATCAGTCCCAGGAACAGCGATAGAAACTTGTTCTGCTATCTAACCACCCTCCCCTTGCGGGAGGGGATGAAGGGGAGGGGACACCAGGCGGGTGATCTTTCACCCTCTCCCTAACCCTCTCCCATCAAGGGAGAGGAAACAATTAGATGTTCTCTATCGCTGTTCCTGGGTCAGGATTAAGAGAGCGGTTTATTCTTGAAGTAGGTACTGCGTTCAGTCATCGCGGATAAGGGGTCGGGGTGAGAGGATTTGAACCTCCGACATCCTGCTCCCAAAGCAGGCGCGCTGCCAGGCTGCGCTACACCCCGATTTTTATGATGAGTCAAAAGTGATGGGCAGGAGAAGGAGAGGATCCGCTTTTCTCATCACGCATGATTGTTTTTTAATATCTCCATGGCCGCTCGCACGGCACAACCCCGGTGGCTGATCTTATTTTTCTCCGCAGGGGAAAGCTCGGCGAAGGTCTTGTCGTAGACCGGAATGAAAAAAATCGGGTCATACCCAAAACCGCCTGATCCTGCGGCCGTCCGGGCAATCATTCCGTCACAGCGTCCTTCGACCACATCCACCCATCCATTGGGACGGGCGATCGCAACCACACAGACAAATCGCGCCCCCCGTTTTTCGTCCGGGGCCTCTTTTAATAAATCGAGCAGCTTGCTTCTATTATCGGCAAAACTCGCGCCGTCGCCGGCAAACCGCGCAGAATAGAGACCCGGCGCGCCCCCCAACGCTAAAACCTCCAGACCGGTGTCATCTCCCAGCGCCCAATGGCCGGTCGCCTTTGCCACAAACTCCGCCTTACGGGCAGCGTTCTCTTGATAGGTAAGCCCCGTTTCAGGGGGAAGTTTTACCTTCGGAAAGTCGGCCAACGTCCTAATCTCCGCCCTGACTCCCTCCCTTAAAATGGCCGATATCTCCTCTCCCTTATGCCGGTTCTCGGTGGCCAACACCAGCGTCAACGCAAATCCCCTAAATGCTTTCTCTGCAGCTCTACCAATTCCAAAATACCCGACTTGGCAAGCTTCAGCATATCGTCCAGCTCTTTTTTAGAAAAGGGGGCTTGCTCGGCCGTTCCCTGAACCTCCACGAATGTCCCACTTCCGGTCATCACAACATTCATGTCGACCGCGGCATGAGAGTCCTCTTCGTAGTTTAAATCGAGAAGGAGCATTTTATCCGTTTTCCCGACGCTGATCGCCGCGAGATAGTCTAAAACAGGGATCGTGCCGATCTTTCCTTTTTCTTTAACCTTCCGCAAGGCATCCACCAACGCAATATACGAGCCGGTGATCGATGCGGTGCGGGTGCCTCCGTCCGCTGAAATCACGTCGCAATCGATCCAGACCGTTCGCTCGCCCAGGAGTGTTGTATCCACCACCGAACGCAGCGAACGCCCGATCAGCCGCTGGATTTCGTGCGTTCTCCCGCCTATCTTGCTTCGTTCGCGCGCCATACGTTCCGGGGTGGAGCGGGGAAGCATTCCATATTCGGCGGTTACCCAACCCTTTTTTTTACCCCTCAAAAAAGGGGGCACACCCTCTTCGATACTGGCGGTGCAAATCACCCGAGTGCCGCCCATTTCAATCAGGAGAGACCCCTCCGCATGTTTGATATAGTTCTGGGTGATGGTGATTGGTCGAAGCTGATTTGGTTTTCGCCCATCCAGACGCATGGATGTCCTCCCTATAAAATGCTATGATCGAGAGGAATTATAAAGGGAGTGAAAGAAAACTTCAATTCCCATGTCCAGGCCAAAGAAACGAACCGCATCATCAAATCCGACAGAGACCCATATTGATCTGCATGGCGAACCGATCGAAGAGGCGCTTATTCGAGTGGAACGCTTTTTAGATAAGGCCCTCCTGTCAGGATTCCTCGAGGTCGTTCTCATTCACGGCCACGGAACCGGCAAATTAAAGGAGGCCGTCCGATCTTACCTCGGAGAATCGCCGTATGTTGAACGATTTCGGCCCGGCGACTCTTGGGAAGGGGGAGACGGCGTCACTGTCGCCACATTAACACGGGAATAATCTCTTCGTCATCGCCTAACAATGACGGGATAAAATAAAGTCATGAATCAGACGGGAACTGTTTTAATTGTGGAAGACGATAAAAAGACCGCTTCCATTTTAAGCCTCTACCTTAAAAAAGAGGGGTTTGACACAATAGAGGCCAAAAATGGGGCCGATGCCCTTTCACTGTTTGCTAAACAGAAGCCGGTCTTTGTTCTGCTGGACCTGATGATTCCCAAAATAGACGGGATCGAGGTCTGTAAAAAAATTCGGCAGGAGTCGGACGTCCCGATCATGATGGTCACCGCCCGGGTGGAAGAAGTGGATAAACTCATCGGCCTTTCAATTGGCGCGGACGATTATGTGGTCAAACCGTTTAGCCCCCGCGAGGTGGTGGCCCGCGTCAAAACAATCTTACGGCGGGTTCACGCAAAGCCTGCGACAAAACCGATTCATTTCTTGGGGTTTGAGGTGGATCCTGAAAAATATCGGGTTAGACTTCAGGGGGTTCCTGTGCCGTTCACCACGCTTGAATTTAATCTTTTTTTCACGCTGATCTCGTCGCCGGGATATGTCTTTTCACGAGAGGCGCTTTTGGATAAACTCTATCCGATGGAGGAGGTCAACGTGCTAGACCGCACCGTGGACGTTCATATCCGAAATATTCGGCAGAAGATAGAGAAAAATACCGCGAAACCCCGTTATATTAAAACCGTTCGCGGAGCAGGGTATCAGTTTACAGAGGAGTGAGTAATGAAAAAAATGAAAATCCCACTGATCGCAAAACATGTTGCAATCAGCCTATTGGCCGTCGGGACGGTCATGCTTCTTTCCTGGTGGGTCATTGATCATTTGGCCGCCGACTACTTTATGGGGCTGATGAAGGAATACCATATTGATCCCAAAATCCTGCATGAAAAATTTCTCCAAACCACGCATCAATATCTCTTTCTTTCCATGGCGCTTGGTTTGGTGGTGGCGGGGGTCTTGAGTTTTTATATTACCAAAAAGGTAATGCGATCTCTCACGGAGATGATTGCCATTACCCAAAGGCTTGCGAAGGGGGATTATTCCAAGCGGGTGAAAATCGCCACGCATGATGAGGTAGGCGAGTTGGGAGTGGCCTTCAACCGGATGGTCGAGAGCCTCGAGAAGATTGAGGCGATGCGAAAAGATTTAGTGGCAAATGTTGCCCATGAATTAAGAACACCGCTCAATAATATCCAAGGGGAGTTGGAGGCGATTCAAGATAAATTATTGCCCCCGTCGCGCGAGACGATCAACTCCTTGCACGAAGAGGTACTCCGGCTGGTACGGCTCGTAGAGGCGTTGCATCGGCTGACACAGATGGACGCCGCTCTTTTAAAGCTAAACAAAGAAAAGATAGACCTTCAAGGTGCACTGACCAAAACCTTGCAAAAAGAAAAAGTGCGATTCGATCAAAAGGGGATTCGATTAAAGTTAAACACCCAGCCGGTTTGGGTCTGGGCGGATGCCGATCAGATCACACAGCTCTTTTTAAATCTCATTGAAAATATCCTTCAATACACCCCCGAAAAGGGAGAGGCCGCCATCGAGATGTTCCTCCAGGAGCCGGGGGTGACCCTCGTCTTTAAAAATAGTGGGGAGGGGGTCCGCCCGGAAGATTTGCCCCATCTTTTCGAGCGGTTCTATCGGGGGGAGAAGTCCCGCTCGCGCGATTCGGGCGGTGCCGGCATTGGCCTGTCCATTGTGAAGCAGATTGTCGAGGCGCATGGCGGCGCCGTGGAGGCAAAGGGCACGCCGCAAGAGACGGAGATTTTCATCACGCTTCCCATAATCCACCGCTTGCAGAAGACCCCTGGTTTATAAAACCATGCCCCAAGCGAAACAGACTAAATTAAGGAAGGTGGCCCCGTAATTTCTCTTAATTCCTATCAAGAGTAAAGATTAGACCTCCATCCATACCCTCCATCGTACTTATAAAACCAGAGAAACCTGTATTTTATCGTGTTTATCGTTGACAACGAATATACAAAAATATAGAATAAGCCAATGAGAATTGGCTGGGACGAGGCCAAGAATCAATGGTTAATAACCGAACGTTACGTCTGTTTCGAAGATGCGGCGTTCTGTATTTTAAATAACCAGGTTCTGGATGTTCTGAAAAATCCTTCCCGTCCTGGCCAATTTTATTTCATAATGACTTTGAATGACTACACACACGTTGTCCCTTTTGTCATTCGACAAAATGAGGATATCTTTTTGAAAACAATATTTCCAAGTCGAAAGTTTCATAAAAAGTATGGGGGCAAAAAATGAAAACCCGATTCAAATTAGACCCGGAAGAACAGGAAATCGAGGACAATATTGACCAGATTGTTTCTGTGACGAAGGAAGAAAGAAAACAGATAGAATCCCTTGTCGAAAAGGCAAGAAAGAATATTAGTATCAGCCTTAGAATCAACTGCTATGATTTAGATAAGCTTAAAGAGAGGGCTAAAAAAAGTGGTTTGCCATACCAAACATTGATTACAACTGTTTTACACAAATATATAAACGAGGATTATTTTGACAAAAATGAAGTCATTAAAACATTTCAAACATTAAAAACAGGCTACAGGGCAACGCACGCAAACAGATGAATGTTTGCGTGGTGCTTCCTTTGGCCTCTTCATAAAATCTTCATATTCCCTTCATGCTCCCTTTACAAACCACCCTTATAATATCCACTGTCCTTAAATAAAAAGGAGGGCAGTGTATAGAGAGCGGTTGTTTCATAAACGGATCAAAAACTTAACCTAAAAAGGAGGAAATTCCATGAAAAATGTAAGCAAGACTGTTGTTGGGATGGTGGCCGTTGGTTTTAGCCTCGGCCTGCTTTCGGGCTGTATGGGCATGACGAAAGACGAAAAGATGATGCACGACAAAGAGATGAAGGGGGATGGGATGAAAGGAGATAAAATGATGAAAGAGGATAAGATGATGGATAAGGAAATGGATAAGGGGATGAAAAAATAAGGCAACCAGTCCAAGGGGCTTATTGGTATGAGCACTTTGAAAATAGGTTTATGGGGTTTGATCGGGGCGATGTGGGGAATGATTGCTATCCAGGAGACCCACGCCTTTGTCGGAAAGAAGGCTCCAGAGATTACAAGCCCGACATGGATCAATGCGGCCCCGCAAGCGCTGACTGATTTACGGGGCAAGGTGATCCTGGTGGAGTTTTGGACCTTTGGCTGTATTAATTGCCGGAACGTGGAACCCCAAATCAAAACGTGGCATCGGGATTATGCCAAAGACGGCCTCGTGGTGATCGGCGTCCACTCCCCCGAGTTTTCGTACGAAAAGGTGGTGGATGCCGTCAAAAAATATGTTGCCGATCATCATATCTCCTATGCCGTGGCGATTGACAACGACTTTATAATCTGGAACCGCTATGGAAACCGCTACTGGCCCGCTATTTATCTAATTGATAAGCAAGGGGTCATCCGCTATATCCGGGCAGGGGAAGGGGGCTATCGTCAGACGGAAGAGATGATTCAAACACTGCTGGAAGAAACCTTTAACCCATAAAATAAGGAGGAACCATGTTCAAACTGGATGTTTTTCGAATGGGGCCGATAAAATACGAGGGATCATCTTTACGGTTCTTAAGGAGAATGACAATGAAAAAAAAGAGCGGCCAGATGCTGGCCATCCTGGTGATGGGGGGATGCCTCATCACCTCTTCTCTTGATGCAATGGAGAAGATGAAAAAGGATCATACGATGCGGGGAACGCTCACGGGGGCAGGTTCGCATCATGCTTCCGGCACGGTGAGTGTTGAGACCGATATAAAAGGGAATTCCATTCTAAAGTGGGTTGACGTGAATGTTGACAGGGTTCCGGACGGGCGTGTTTATCTCGCAAACGACGCCAACTATCAAAAGGGGATCGAACTGGGAAAACTAACGCAATTTACCGGAACGGTGGAAATGAAGATTCCCGCCGGTGTGAACCCCGGCAATTATAATAGCGTGGTGATCTGGTGCAAACGATTCAGCGTGGAGATCGGCCATGCCTTTTTTGAAAAGGAGAAGATGCAGTAAGAAACAGTAATGCGGTAGAAACAATCAGGACCAATTCAAAGTCCAAATGAAATTGTCATTCCCG
>CAYJWQ010000003.1:48566-57109 GCA_964373895.1 uncultured Nitrospirota bacterium | reverse complement strand
GCACGAAAATATAGGTTCCTTTGAGTTTCAAGTAATTCCCCCTTAATAAAGGGGGATAGGGGGTTGTCTTTCAGGCTTCCAATCCAACTTTCAATGGCCATCGAAACACTGTTCATATCCCTTTTCACATCTGCATCATTAAATCGGATGACTGTTCATCCCATAGACTCCAAGAGCTGTTGTCTCTCGATATCATAACAAAACCTGCCTTCGTGGCTTTCTCCATCTATTTCTATAACCAGCTTAAGTTTACTACAATAAAAATCAACAATATAATTCCCTACTGGTTTTTGTCTCATAAACTGATAGCCACATATTCCCCTGCCTTTTAGCTGGTTCCAAAGCAAAACCTCTGATAAAACCCCTTGATTTCTGAGACCTCTTGCGCGTTGTTTCAATTTTGGATTGTAAAGGATTTTCATTGCAACAACCCCCTAACCCCCTTTATTAAGGGGGAATAAATCAGACCGGTTTATCCATAACACCACCCTACCTACTCGAAATGAGAAAGAACCGGAAACTTGTGTATAATGCTATGAGTTAGAGGGGGTTAGGGGGGTCACTCAACCTACGGAGTTACGTGTGTGCTAATACCCCCCTGGTGGGGAAGGAACTCTCCTTTTCACGGGACAACAGATATGGGTCTATTCCAGTAAAATTGCGTCTGATCCGGAAACAGGCTCTTTCCACAATTGCGATTCAATCTCAAAGAGAAGGGGGCTTAACGTTTCCCGTCGCAAGGCTGAAATGGCGATGGCGTTGTACCTTTCACAGATAGCCCGCACCATATCAGAATGCATTCTATCCGTTTTATTAAAAACAAGCAGACGCGGAATTGTTGATAGTTCCAAGTCGGTGAGTATCGTGTCAACCGTTTCGATTTGATGTTGATAGCGTGGGCTGCTGATGTCCACAAGATGAATCAATAGATGCGCATCTTTGAGTTCATCCAGGGTTGACCGAAACGCGCCCAAAAGGTCGGGGGGAAGAGACTGAATAAAACCGACGGTGTCGGTGATGATCACCTCCCGCTCTTTCGGAAACCGCAGGCGCCGTGTCGAGGTGTCGAGTGTGGCAAAAAGGAGGTCTTCGGTCTTGACGTGGCTTTCTGTTAAGCTGTTTAGCAGGGTCGATTTTCCGGCGTTGGTGTAACCGACAATCGAGATGATCGGGATATTTTGCTCCACGCGCCGTATGCGGCGTCGTGCGCGCGCCGCCGCGAGCGATTCGAGCTCCCGCTCCAGGCGGGCGATCCGGTCGCGCGCCCTACGCCGATCGACCTCCAGTCGGGTCTCCCCAGGCCCCCTGCCGCCAATGCCACCGGTTAAACGCGAGAGGGCCGTGCTCCGCTCCGCCAACCTCGGAAGCCGATAACGAAGCTGCGCCAGCTCCACCTGCACCTTGGCCTCGCGGGTCATCGCCCGTTGCGCGAAAATATCCAGAATCAACTGTGTTCGATCCAGCACTTTCATCTCCGTCACCTCGCCAATCGCCTTCACCTGGAGCGGGGTAAGGTTCTGATCAAAAACAAGGAGGTCCGCCTGTTTTTGGAGCGCCTTCATGATGACCTCTTTCAGCTTTCCCTCTCCCAGGAGATATTTTGGATGAAGCGCCTTCGGTCTCTGTATCAGACGATCGATGGGAGAAAGCTGCGCGGACCGCGCAAGCTCCGCCAATTCATCAACAGATTCTTCCTGCTCTATGCGCGATTTTAGCGAGGCGCTTATTAGAATCGCCTTCTCCTGCCCATTGGCGACCCGATGAGACTTCTGTCCCAATGCAAGTTCTGCCTCAAGGGATGCGAAGAAACCCTTTAAAGGAAAGTCGAGTTGCTGGATTGAAACGGGGGGGAGAACTTCGAAGATTTTACCCTGTGGGTTGGATGGAAGCAGATGCGCCAGATAGACCCGATCTGGATTTCCGGGAGGTAGAACCCCCACGGCGGCCATGATATCCAATCTCAACAGGGCAAGATCGGTTAGGTCATCCTCGGAGAGGGGCTCGTTCTTTAAGTGGGTATGAATGAGCCGAATACCGCGAAGCCCCTTTTTCCCGAATTGAAGATTGGAAAGATCGGGGATTAAGATCTCCCGTTGGTTTCCGATCAGAACGGAATAGATCGTCCCTTCTCTTCCGACAAGGATTCCAATCTGGCGGCCGATCTCGAAGGAGAGGGCAGCAAGTTGTTTTGCCAATTCACCGGTAATAACCTGGTCTGACCTGATCTTGCGACGGCCAATCTGCTCCAACCGCTTGATCTGCCACGGTTTAAGTCCGGTGGTTGTTCCGTATAGGTTCGTATCGCCCTCCTTTTTTTATTATAAGCCAACATCGGATATGATTCAAGGAACCCATTGTGGCTTGACAGGACTTGGTGCGCTGTCTTGACACCTATCGTGATACTCATTTACTGTTGTTCCCTGTCTACTGTGAGAGGGGTTCGCGTAAACGTTGAGGAAACAGGGTGCAAGATAAGAAAATCAAGAAGGTGGCGCTGGCCTATTCTGGGGGACTGGACACCTCGGTGATTATCCGCTGGTTGAGGGAGACTTATCGTTGTCAGGTGATTGCCTTTTGCGCGGACCTGGGCCAGGGGGAAGACTTAAAGGCGATTGCCGAGAAGGCGAAGAAGACAGGGGCAAGCAAAGTGGTGATCTCTGATCTGAAAGAGACGTTTGCGGCCGATTACCTCTTTCCGATGCTTCGCGCGAATGCCCTCTATGAGGGAAGTTATCTGCTAGGGACCGCAATCGCGCGGCCCTTGATCGCAAAACGGCAGATGGAGATTGCAAAGGAGGAGAGGGCCGACGCGGTGGCGCATGGGGCGACCGGCAAGGGGAACGATCAGGTCCGTTTTGAGCTAACCTATCTCTCGATTGATCCCATGATCCATATTATCGCACCCTGGCGGGAATGGGAATTTACATCGCGGTCGGAACTGATCGCCTATTCCCATCGCTTTGGAATCCCGGTGACGGCGACGCTGGAGAAGCCGTATAGTATTGATCGGAATCTCTTTCATGTGAGCTACGAGGGGGGAATTTTGGAGGATCCGTGGCGCGCGCCGCCCGATTCAATGTTTACTCTGACCGCGTCGCCCGAGAAGGCCCCCATGATGCCCCAGACGATTGAAATAGGCTATGTGGCGGGAAATCCGGCAACCATTGATGGGGAGACCTATTCTCCGTCGAGACTGATTGAGACGCTCAATCAGATCGGGGGGGTGCATGGAATCGGCCGGGTCGATCTGGTGGAAAACCGTTATGTCGGGATTAAGTCGCGAGGGGTCTATGAGACCCCCGGCGGAACCATTCTCCATGCGGCCCATCGGGCCGTAGAATCATTGACACTCGATCGAGAGGTTTTGCACCTTCGGGACAGCCTCATCTCTCAATATTCCTCTCTGGTCTATTATGGATATTGGTTCTCACCCGAGCGGCAGTTGCTTCAAAGACTCTTTGACGGGGCACAGGAGAAGGTAACCGGCGTGGCGCGGTTAAAGCTTTATAAAGGAGGCGTAACCGTCCTCGGACGAAAATCAAAACATTCTCTCTATCGGCAGGAAATTTCGACTTTTGAAAAAGATTCGGTTTATGTCCCGAAAGAGGCGGAGGGGTTTATCCGGCTGAATGCCCTTCGGTTAAAGCTGTTGGCGATGGGAGAGACTAAACAGAGATATGGCAAAGGGAAGGAATCATCCCAAGGAACGTAAACCGCCTTCCCCCTCGCGCCCATGGAAGGCGTGGGAAGGACGATTTTCCGAGGAGTCTGATCCAGAGGTGGAACAGTTTACCTCCTCTTTCGCGTTTGATCGCCGCCTTTTTCCTTACGATATCAGGGGGAGTATCGCCCATGCAGAGGCGCTCTCTTCCGCTGGATTATTAACCGAGGAGGAGGTGAAGACCATTGTTTGCGGGTTAAAAGAGGTTGCGGCGGAGGGGGCACAAGGAGACGCCCGCGATGAAGATGTGCATATGTATGTGGAGCGGAGGCTGATTGAGAAGGTTGGAGAGGTGGGTGGAAAGCTTCACACCGGCCGAAGCCGAAATGATCAGATTGCCCTTGATCTTCGGCTTTATCTGAAAGAGGAATCCGGAAAGCTGATCGGCGAAATTTGCGCCCTTCAAAAGAGCCTTATTAATGCGGCGGAAACCCATCTTGCCACCTATCTTCCGGGCTACACCCATCTTCAAAGGGCGCAGCCGATTTCGCTGGCCCACTATCTTCTTGCCTATTATGAGATGATTGAGAGGGATCGCGCGCGTCTTCTGGATAGCCTAAAACGGATGGATCAGATGCCGCTGGGGGCGGGGGCCCTGGCAGGGAATCCCTTCTCGATCGATCGGCTGGCCGTGGCCCGCGCGCTTGGATTCTCTTCGGTCACCGCAAACAGCCTCGATGCCGTGAGCGACCGCGATTTTGTGGTGGAGTTTCTATCGGCGGCCTCCATCTTAATGATGCACCTCTCCCGCTGGGCGGAAGATTGGATTCTCTGGTCTTCCTCCGAGTTTAGATTTATCGAATTGCCTGATGAACTCTGCACCGGAAGCAGCATGATGCCGCAGAAGAAAAATCCAGATCTGCTGGAATTAATCCGTGGCAAAACCGGACGGGTCTATGGCGCCCTGCTCACACTCTTAACCGTACTGAAAGGGCTTCCGCTTACGTATAACCGGGATCTTCAGGAAGACAAACCGCCGCTGTTTGACACGGTGGATACCCTTAAAAACTCCCTTAGGATCATGACCCGCCTGATGGGCCAGGTACGCTTTAATGAGAAGAGAATGGCCGATGCGACGGAAGAAGATTATCTTCTGGCAACCGATCTTGCGGATTATCTGGTAACCAAAGGTCTCCCATTTCGAGAGGCGCATCGGGTGGTCGGGAAGATGGTTCGCTCTGCCATCGCGTCAGCAAGACCGTTCCCTCAATGGGCATTGGCGCAACTGCAAGAACACTCCCCGCTGTTCCAAAAAGATGTTTTTGGACAGATGTCAACGGTTGCTTCTGTCGCGAAGAGGAATGGCATTGGGGGGACCGCGATTGTCTCGATTCAGTCGGAAATTCGAAAGATTAAAAGGCTGCTGAAAAAATTGGGATAGGTTTCAAAACCGTCGTTCCAGAAACGGCGGAAAGCAGTAACGTTTTTCAAAAACCTGTCTGGAAAAAATGGGGGGTATTTGTGACGTTTAAGGGTATCGTGTCGGCGGTGTGTCTCCTGCTGATTTTTTGCTTTTTGATCGCAGCTTGTGGTAGAAAAGGAAGTCCAATTCCTCCGGATGGGAAGCCGGAATTCGCCGTTTACGATCCTACTCTCTAAGAAAGAGGTTTTCTGAAGTTCGGAGGAACTAAAAGAGGTCCGCGGGCAGTGGTGCACGATTTTCGATATAAAAAAGGGCGTCTTTTCTGTGAAGATGCACCGATAGATGAGATCGCAAGGAAGGTCGGAACGCCTTTTTATCTATACAGCCATCAGACACTTCGTCGTCACTTTCTTGCGTATAAGGAGGCCTTTGCCCCTGTGCCGCACCTGATTGCGTATGCGATGAAGGCGAACGCCAACATTGCGCTGCTTCGCCTCTTTGCCAAAGAAGGGGGTGGGGCCGATATTGTATCGGGAGGGGAGTTGCATCGGGCCTTAACCGCCGGCATGGATCCAAGGAAAATGGTCTTTGCCGGTGTGGGAAAAACAAAAAAGGAGTTGGAGGCTGCGCTTCGCGTTGGGATCCTCATGTTCAATGTCGAATCTTCGCAGGAGTTGGTTGCCCTTGATGAGGTAGCCAAGGAGGTGAAGGTGAAGGCGCCGGTTGCCCTTCGGGTCAATCCGGACATCAATCCCAGGACCCATCCTTATATCTCAACCGGGCTGAAGGCAAGTAAATTTGGGATTGAAATTAAGAAAGCGGCCGTGGAATATCAATTGGCCGCCCGTCTCTCCCATGTCAATGTGGTGGGGGTTCACTCCCATATCGGCTCACAACTGACGCAGGTTAAGCCGTTTGTGGACGCCCTTCGGCGGATTCTAAGACTGATAGATACGCTTCGCGGGATGGGCCATCAGATCGCCTATTGGGATATCGGCGGCGGGCTGGGGATTCCGTATCATACGGAAGAGCCGCCTCTTCCTAATGACCTTGCCGCTGCGATACTCCCGATGCTGAAGGCGAGCGGCTGCACCATCATTTTAGAGCCGGGACGGTCGCTTGTGGGGAATGCGGGAGTTTTGGTGACCCGCGTGATTTATACCAAAGAAGGGGAGGCAAAAAATTTTGTGGTGGTGGACGCCGGCATGAACGACTTGATTCGCCCAAGCCTCTATGAGGCGTATCACGATATTTTGCCGGTCATCAAAAAACGGAGACAGGGCGCGATCGTCGACGTGGTCGGCCCCATCTGTGAATCGGGCGACTTTCTGGCCCGGGATAGAAATATGCCGCAGGCGATGCCGGATGAGCTTTTGGCGGTAATGAGCGCGGGGGCCTACGGCTTTTCGATGTCGTCCAATTATAATGCCAGGCCGCGTCCACCGGAAATCCTGGTGCGTGGGGCGACTTATGATACGATTCGAGAGAAAGAGACGGTGGCCGATTTGATCCGCGGCGAGCGGATCCCGGAGTTTTTAGGTCTTGAACGATAGCCCTATTTCTCACCTTCCAGCAGCCCTTGATAAAAGCGGGACGGAACAGACGGACCGGAAGAGCGCTTCAAAGCGGCGAAAAGGGCGCGGGTTTTTTCTGACCCTCTTGATTGCAAGCGGTCTGGTCATCCTTTTTCTGTTGACCCTTTTTCTTCAAGGAAGAGAGATTACCCTCTTCACGTTGAAAAAGTTTGTCGTCAACAAGGCGTTTGTCACGCTTCTCCCCGAGGCATACACGTTAGAGAGAGCCGAGCAGGTTCGTCA
The DNA here is from genome assembly GCA_964373895.1 of uncultured Nitrospirota bacterium. Taxonomy (GTDB): domain Bacteria; phylum Nitrospirota; class Nitrospiria; order SBBL01; family SBBT01; genus SBBT01. Next base: position 50,208 of record CAYJWQ010000003.1, on the reverse strand, counting down.
GACGGTGTACGATTTTTATGACAACGCCAGGTCCGATGCGGCCATTTTGCTGGTGAGTCAGCGTATGCAGGCAATAATGAAAGACGAAAAGGTGACGGATGTCGAGGTGATATCCCTTTTGCAATTGATCGAGAAGGTTCAAAAATCGGAAGAGGCTGCCGACAGAACGTAACGGGCTGATCATTTTTGAAGGATAGGCGTTGATGAAAATTCCTTTTTGGAAGATGAGCGGAAGTGGCAACGATTTTATCATCATCGATCACCGGGAACCGATAATTTTGCCCCATGAAATGAAATCGTTCGTCGCAAATGTCTGCCGGCGGGGCCTGTCGGTGGGGGCGGACGGGGTCATTTTAATTGAGCCTTCCTCTTTGGCGAATTACGCCTGGCGTTACTATAACGCGGATGGCGGGGAGGTGGAGATGTGCGGAAATGGAAGCCGCTGTGTCGCCCGGTTTGCCTATCTTTCAGGAATCGCCCCGGCAAAACACACCCTTCAGACGTTGGCGGGGATTGTTCAGGCCGAGGTGTTGGAAGGGGGGCGGGTGAAGGTGAAACTTCCGAATCCCTCCGAGTTTCGTCTTCATCTTGGGATCGAGATTGAGGGGAAAACGTATAGCGGCCATTTTGTGAATACCGGCGTTCCCCATGTCGTTTATTTTGTGGAGGATGTAGACAGTGTGGATGTGGTTCGTTTGGGGAGGGCGACGCGATACCACCCCCTCTTTTCTCCGAGAGGAACCAATGCCAATTTTGTCAGCGTGGTGGATCGGGGTTGTCTAAAAATTCGCACCTATGAGCGGGGAGTGGAGAGTGAGACCCTTGCCTGCGGGACCGGATCGGTCGCCGCCGCCTTGATTGCAACCGCCTTGGAAAAAGTGACGCCTCCCGTAACGCTGCTTACAAGAGGGGAAATGGTACTGGGGGTTGATTTTGAAGGCGCGGGCCACGCTTTTATCAATATTTTCCTGGAAGGGGATGCCCGAATCGTTTACAAAGGAGAGATTTGCGAAGAGGCGTTGCAATAGGAGGTTTATGATGTTTCACGGTTCTATGGTGGCCATTGTCACCCCTTTCAAAAAGGGGAAAATTGATGAGGAGGCGTATGGCGCCCTGATCGATTTTCATATCCGCGCCGGCACCCACGGCATTGTTCCGTGCGGGACGACGGGGGAATCCGCAACCCTGACACACGAAGAACACCAGCGGGTAATTGAGTTGACGGTTAAGAGGGTTGGTGGGCGGATTCCCGTGCTGGCCGGCACCGGATCGAACAGCACCGAAGAGGCAATCGCATTGACCCGCCACGCCAAATCCGCGGGCGTATCGGGCGCGCTCCTAATAACACCCTATTACAATAAGCCGACACAGGAAGGCCTTTTCCAGCATTACAAGGCGATTGCGAAAGCGGTCGATCTTCCGTTAGTTCTCTATAACATTCCAGGGCGGACAGGGGTGAACCTGGCCCCCGCCACGGTGGCCCGACTTTCGGCATTTGATAATATCGTTGGGGTTAAAGAGGGAGCTGGTTCCCTCCAACAGGTGAGCGACCTCATTCAGCTTTGCGGCGAACGTTTTTCCGTCCTATCAGGAGATGATTTTACCGCGCTCCCGACGATGGCGGTGGGTGGAGCGGGGGTGA
>CAYJWQ010000003.1:0-48466 GCA_964373895.1 uncultured Nitrospirota bacterium | reverse complement strand
TCAGGAGATGATTTTACCGCGCTCCCGACGATGGCGGTGGGTGGAGCGGGGGTGATCTCGGTGACGGCCAACATCGTTCCGTCAGAAATGGCGCAGATGATCGACGCTGCAAGGCGCGGCGATTTTGTGAATGCAGGGAAACTACATCACAAGATCTATCCGCTTCATGAGGCCCTTTTTCTTGAGACCAATCCGATTCCCGTGAAGACGGCCTTGTCGTTATTGGGTAAATGCAGCGACGAGGTGCGTCTGCCCCTTTGTCGCCTCTCCGCCGGGAACTTGAATAAGTTAAAGAAGGCGATGCAGGAATATGGTTTGCTTCGTGCTTCACCAAAGAGGGCGTAACGGGTAAGAAGAGGGGGACGTCTTCCTCTTTACGATTTTTAAAAGGAGGCATATGAAACTAACGGTTGTGGGCGCGGCGGGCCGGATGGGTCGTGCCATCCTGGATGTACTTTATCAGGATGACGAGGACTTGACGTTAGGGGCCGCTTTGGAAAAGAAAGGGCATCCTTCCATCGGCAAAGATGCTGGGATACTCATCGGGGTTGAAAAATGGGGGGTTCCCGTTTTACACCAGATGAAAAAAGCCGTCAAAGACGGGGAGGTGATTGTTGATTTTACGCTTCCCCAGGAGACACTCATGGTTCTCCAGGAGGCAGTGGTGAAGAAGAAACCGATGGTCATTGGAACGACCGGTTTCACAACGGAGGACGAGAAGAAGATCAAGCAGGCGTCCCATAAGATCCCGATTGTCCTCTCTCCCAATATGAGTGTGGGGGTGAACGTTGTATTTAAGCTCATTCATGACGCGGTCACGGCCTTGGGAGGGGGCTATGACATCGAGATTTTGGAGGTCCATCATCGGCATAAAAAGGATGCCCCCAGCGGTACGGCGTTGAGAATGGGAGAGGTTGCCGCGCTTGCCCGCGGGGCGTCGCTCCCGCAGGTGGGGCGGTTTGCCCGTTATGGAACGATCGGGACCCGTCAGACCAATGAAATCGGCATTCAAAGCCTGCGCGGTGGAGATATTGTTGGCGAACACACGGTCATTTTTGCCGGCCCGGGTGAGCGGATTGAATTGACGCATCGCGCCCATAGCCGGAACAATTTTGCGCGCGGGGCCTTAATGGCTGCGCGATGGGTTGCCAACCAGAGTCCGGGGGTGTACGACATGATGGACGTATTGGGTTTAAAAAAATAGCAGGCTGTTGAAAAAGTCCATCTGCTTCGTTCTCGGTCCCTCGGAGATCCTCACGTACCTTTACAGTACGTTGTGGTCTCCTCGGTCCCTGCGGCCTGGCATCTGGAACTTTTTCAACAGCCTGCATAGAAACAAGTTTTTCAATAACTGAATAGAGGATATCCTGTGAAGAAAGTGGCCGATAGAATTAAAGACTTGCCTCCTTATCTTTTTGCCCAAATTGACCGGGTGAAACAAGAGGCGATCCGTCAGGGGAAAAATATCATCAACCTGGGAATCGGGGACCCCGACATGCCGACCCCCGCCCCCATGATCCATGCCTTGCAAAAGGCTGCGGAGAATCCCAGACATCACCAGTATCCCTCCTATGAAGGGATGCTCCCTTTCCGCCAGGCCGTCGCTGACTGGTATCAGAGGCGCTTTCAGGTCAGCCTTGATCCGGAATGCGAAGTCCTCACCCTGATCGGATCCAAAGAGGGTATCGGCCATGTTCCGCTTGCCTTCATTAATCCCGGTGACGTTGCCCTGATGACCAGCCCCGGCTATCCGGTGTATCATGCCGGAACCCTTTTTGCCGGGGGAAAATCCTATTTTATTCCCCTTCATCCGGAAAACCATTTTCTCCCTGACTTACAGGACGTGCCACCTGATCTGGCAAGATGCGCCAAACTCCTCTTTATTAATTCTCCGAATAATCCGACGGCTGCGGTTGCCAATAAGGAATTTTTCGCACGGGTGGTCGACTTTGCCCATCGAAACGAAATTATCGTCTGCCACGATGCGGCCTATTCCGAGGTCTATTACGACGGCCAGCGTCCGGCCTCCTTTTTGGAGATCGATGGCGCCAAAGAGGTGGGGATCGAGTTTCACTCGCTCTCGAAGACCTATAACATGACGGGGTGGCGGATTGGATTTGCCGTCGGAAACAGGGAGGTCCTTTCCGCCCTGGGAAAGGTGAAGAGCAATCTTGATTCCGGGGTCTTTCAGGCGGTGCAGGAGGCCGGGATCGCGGCTTTGAACCTGGACGATGCGGTGCTTTCCGTGATCAGGAAAATCTATCAGGAGCGCCGGGATGTTTTTATTCCAGGGCTGATAAAGCTGGGCTTTAAAGTCTCCCCTCCCGCTGCGAGTTTCTACGTTTGGATGCCGACACCTCGGAATATCCCATCCTCCGATTTTACCTCACTTCTTTTGAACAAGGCCGCCATTGTCAGCACGCCGGGAATCGGCTTTGGCGAGGCAGGGGAGGGATATGTTCGGATGACCCTCACGGTGCCGAAAGAACGCCTTGAAGAGGCGCTGGATCGGATGGCGAAGGCCGAGCTTTATGGGTGGTAGGGATTTCTCCCCTCATGTCGCCTATATCGCGATTGGATCCAACCTGGGAGATAGAATTGCGTTTTGCCGAGAGGCCGTTCATCAACTTCAGATGGCGGTTTTAATCAAAAAGGTGTCATCGCTCTATGAAACAGCGCCAGTGGACTACTTTAATCAGGGTTGGTTTTATAACGCTGTCATTGAGATTGAAACGCCCTTGCCGCCGCACCAGCTCCTTGATGCCTGTCAATTGATCGAGCATAAGATGGGCAAGAAGATCGAAATTCCCAAAGGCCCCCGCACCATTGATCTTGATCTTCTCTTTTATGATCAGGCGATCATTCATGAAGCGGGCTTGACCGTCCCCCATCCGGCCCTCCCCCATCGCCGTTTTGTCCTGGTTCCGTTGTCCGAGATCGCTCCAAAATTAAACCACCCGACCTTACAGAAGACCGTACCGTGCCTCCTCTCCCAACTGCAGGAAGACGAACAGATTCAAAAACGTTATCCCCCTGGCTGGGAAGGTGATCTGTGATGGATCATGCGTCGGGCAATCGTCTGATTGTGGTGGAAGGTCCGATCGGCGTGGGCAAGACGAGTTTCTCTAAGCTGTTAGCGCAGGCGTTTTCGGCGGAGCTTGTGCTGGAGAAAATTGACGAGAACCCTTTCTTGCCCCAATTCTATCAGGATACGGAACAGTGGGCCTTTCAGGCCCAGCTTTTTTTCCTCCTTGCAAGATTTCGCCAGCTTCAAGACCTGGCGCAACAAAGCCTTTTTTCAAAGACGACGGTGACCGACTATTTCTTTCAGAAGGATCGTATCTTTGCCTATTTGAATCTAAGCGAGGAAGAGCTGGTACTATACGAGCAGATTTATAAGTTATTAAATCCCCGTGTTCCTCAACCCGATCTTGTTGTTTTTCTCTGTGCCGATACCGACAGACTACTGGATCGGATCCGGCAGCGGGGGAGAGATTACGAAAAGGGAATTCCCCCGGCGTACCTTGCGAGTTTAAATGAGGCGTATAATCGGTTTTTCTTTCAGTATGAAGAAAGCCCGCTTCTGGTGGTTCAAACGGGCGATATTGATTTTGTGCGCGATCCTGCCGACCTTGCCGATCTGATCACCCAGGTCAATCAGATGAAGCGGGGGAAGGCGTATTACCATCCTGTTCGATAGGGAGCGCCTTCATCGCCATGAAAACCGTCTCTCGCATCAAAACGGCCCAAACACTCCTAAAGTTGGCCCGCAGGACCGAGCAAATTGGTTTTGTCCCCACAATGGGGGCGTTTCACGACGGGCATCTCTCCTTGATACGGCGGGCAAGGCGCGAATGCGGCTATGTGGCGGTCTCCCTCTTTGTCAATCCCTTACAATTTGGTGGGCGTGGAGATTATCTGACCTACCCGAAAGACCTTAAATCGGATCAACGGAAGGCAGAGACTTCCGGAGTAGATCTTCTATGGATTCCTTCTGTTCAGGAGATATACCCTCCCGGTCATTGCACATTTATTGAGGTGGAAGAAATGAGCAAAAGATGGGAAGGGGCCGCCCGCCCCGGGCATTTCAGAGGGGTGGCGACGGTGGTTGCAAAACTTTTCCAGATCGTCCAGCCCGATCGTGCCTACTTTGGTCAGAAAGATTATCAGCAGGTGCGGGTGATTCAGCGGATGGTGCGCGATCTTCATCTTAATATTACGTTGCGGGTTCTCCCGACGGTGCGCGAGGAAGACGGTTTGGCGATGAGCTCCCGCAATGTTAGGCTGAATGACGACGACCGAAAGGCGGCTCCCGTTTTGTATAAGGCCCTCTGTCACGCGAAGCGGCTGGTGGGAGAGGGGGAGGACGATTGCCATCGCATCGTTCGTCAGGTGAAATCTCTTATCCGGTCTGAATCCCGCGCAACGATTGATTACGTCGCCCTCTGCAATCCTGTGACCCTGGAGCCGATCGAGGCGTTAACGGAAAAGGCCGTCCTCCTGCTTGCGGTAAAAATCGGAGACGTCCGCCTTCTCGATAATATCGAGCTTGTCTTACCTGGGGGCAAAGAGCGAAGATCCGGGTGAAAGGAAGGTGACCAAATAATAGACATAGAATGCGACGAGGGCTAATCCCACCATGAGCAATCCGTACTTTAAAATCTCTTTCATCAAGGTCTCTTTTGCAGTTGGCCCAACGCAGTGCGGGCTGCCATCTGTTCCGCCTCTTTTTTACTTCTCCCCGCGCCGGTTCCATAAGAAGTCCCGTCGATTTCAATGGCGACCTCAAACGTTTTTTGATGATCCGGCCCTGACTCCTGGATAACGCGATAGGTCGGAAGCCTTTCAAACGCTTTTTGGCAAAATTCCTGCAATGCCGTTTTATAGTCGGATGTTCTAATATCTGTCAGGCCTTTGATGGAAGGCGCGAAAAGCCGTAGGACAGCCGTTTTTGTGGCCAAAAACCCCTGGTCAAGATACATCGCCGCGATCACGGCCTCCAGCGCATCTGAAAGAAGCGAGTTTTTACATCGCCCCTTCGTCCTCTCCTCTCCTTTTCCCAAAAAAAGAAAACCTCCAAGGTCAACTCCATTCGCAATGGCGGCCAGCGTTCCTTCGCTCACGATGCTTGATTTCATTTTGGAGAGGTCTCCTTCTTTGGCCTCTGGATAGCGCTCAATCAGGGCGTCGCTGATGATCATATCTAAAACGGCATCTCCCAGAAATTCAAGTCGCTCGTTGTCTTGCAGGGTTTTATCGTTACTCTCGTTTACGTACGATTTGTGGGTAAGGGCCCTCTTTAAAAGACCCAAATCGGAAAAAGTGAAGGAGAGTTTTTTCCCAAGGGGCGATAAATCCGCTATCGGATGATCCATGAGAGGGGACGATTCCTAAGCCGTTGGATATTTTCGGAAGATGATCGTCGCGTTGATTCCGCCAAAGCCAAACGAGTTTGACAGGACGACATCCACCGGGCAGCGGCGGGGGTGATGGGGGATATAATCGAGATCGCATTGTGGATCGGGATGGTCCAGGTTGATCGTAGGGGGAATGATTCCATCTCGAATCGATAAAATACTAAAGACCGCCTCAATGCCGCCGGCTGCCCCCAACAGATGTCCCGTCATCGATTTGGTCGCGCTGATCGGAATCTGATAAATCGCCTCTCCAAACGTATGCTTCATGGCAAGCGTTTCAGTGGCATCCGCCGTGGTGGATGTGGCGTGGGCATTGATGTAACTTACCGCTTCCGGTCGAATTCCGGCGTCGTTTAAGGCGATTTCCATGCACCGGACCGCCCCCTCTCCCCCTTCAGGCGGCGAGGTGATATGATACGCGTCGGCGGTCATGCCATACCCAATGATCTCCGCATAAATCCGCGCCCCGCGCCCTTGGGCGGATTCCAATGTTTCAAGGAATAGAATGCCCGCCCCTTCTCCCAGGACAAAACCATCTCGATCGCGGTCAAAGGGCCGGCTTGCCCGTTTTGGATCATCGTTTCGGGTAGATAGCGCGCGGGAGGCCGCAAACCCGGCAACGCCAAGTGGCGTGACAGCCGCTTCGGTACCCCCTGCGATCATTGCGTCGGCATCCCCCCTCTGAATCAATCGGAAGGCGTCGCCAATACAGTTATTTCCGGTCGCGCACGCCGTGACGGCGCACGAGTTGGGACCTTTGGCCCCAAAGCGGATTGCGATCTGTCCGGAGGCGAGGTTAATGATGGTCATTGGAATAAAAAAAGGGGTGATCCGCCTCGGACCTTTTTCCAAGAGAACCCGATGCCACTCCTCGATGGCATGAAGCCCTCCTATGCCTGACCCGACATAAACGCCAATTCGATTGGCGTTTTCCGGAGAAACTTTGAAACCTGCGTCATCGATCGCCATCTGGCTTCCGGCGATGGCATAGTGAATGAACCTGTCCATCTTTTTGATCTCTTTGGCATCGATGTAATCGGTGGGGTTGAAATCTTTCACCTCGGCGGCAATCTGGCAGGGGTAATCCGTTACATCAAATCTGGCAATCCGGTCAACGCCCGATTCGCCCGCACAGAGCGCCTTCCATGTCTTTTCTACCCCGATTCCCAATGGGGTAACCAAGCCTAAACCGGTTACCACAACCCGTCTTTCCAAAGCATGCACCTTTCGCTCCAAGGTTGACGCATGACCGTTTGTTTAATAAAGGGCTAAACCCGCTCTTTAATGTAATCGATCGCATTTTGAACCGTTAGAATCTTTTCAGCCTCTTCATCGGGGATTTCAATGCCGAATTCTTCTTCAAATGCCATGACCAGCTCTACCGTATCGAGCGAATCGGCCCCAAGATCGTTGACAAAGGAGGCCTCACGGGTGACCTCTTCTTCTTCCAGGCCCAACTGTTCCGATATGATTTTTTTCACACGTTCCTCGACAGCAACCACTTTTTCCTCCTTGTTAAAAAGTTTTACAGAAAACCCCCTCTTTTCGACATAGATTTACCGGGACGGGGGCTGATGGGTCATACATATCCTCGCATTTTCCCCTAAATGCGGCCGTGTAAAAGGCCACCTCTTTATAGAGGTTACCCTCCCATATACATGCCGCCGTTCACATGAAAAACCTGGCCAGTGATATAACTTGCCTGATCTGAAACTAAGAAAGCAACCGTCTGGGCGACATCGGAGGGAGTTCCCAGGCGGGCCAGAGGGATTTGCTTGATCAGATGTTCTCGGATCTCTTCCGAAAGGGATGTGGTCATGGCAGTATTGATAAACCCCGGCGCAACCGCGTTAACGTTAATTCCGCGGCTTGCGTATTCCCGCGCGACCGTTTTGGTGAGTCCGATGATCGCCGCCTTAGACGCCGCATAATTGGCCTGGCCAGCGTTTCCGATGGCCCCTACAATCGAGGCAATGTTGACAATTTTCCCCCGACGTCGTTTTGACATGGAAGGGAGCGCCGCTTTCATACAGTGGTATGTTCCTTTAAGATTTACCGAGAGAACCGCATCCCAATCTTCATCTTTCATTCTCAAAAGGAGCGCATCCCGCGTAATGCCGGCGTTATTAATCAGGATGTCGATTTTCCCCCATTGCGCCAAGGCCGTATGGACCATTTCCTGCACCGATTCGGCGTTGGAGACATCGGTGCATACGGCCGTCGCTTCCTTCCCCGCCAAGGTTAATGTGGCAACCGTCTGATCGGCCTGCTCTTTTTTTAGGTCGGAGACTATCACACTCGCTCCGCGCTCCGCAAGGAGATCAACGATCGCTCTTCCAATCCCTTGCGCCCCGCCCGTAACGACGGCCACGTTCCCTTCCAACTCTTTCGACATATTAGGCCCCTCCCATGGTCTTTATGCGGGCTGAAACCGTGCGGATGCCTCCGGTATCCTCCGCGTTCATGGTCTCAATACGTCGATCGATCCTTTTCAATAGGCCAGATAGAACCCTTCCGGGACCGACTTCAATAAAGAGATCGGCGCCCATCGTTCGCATCGTCTGTATCGATTCCTCCCAAAGGAGAGGTGAGGAAAGTTGATCAATCAGTCCGGCTTTTGCGTCAGACCATCTTTCTATTTTCCGCGCCTGAAGATTATTGATTAAGGGTACGGTCAGATCATTCCCTTTCACTTTACCCAATTCTCCGGATAACCGGATACATGCCTCCTTCATTAGGGGAGAATGCGATGGAACGCTTACGGAAAGGGGAACCGCCCGCTTGGCCCCTTTTTCCGTTGCGCGGGTCATGGCCCTTGCAACCGCCTCTGATTCTCCTGCGATGACCGTCTGATCCGGGGCGTTATAATTCGCGGGGGCAACGACACCAGATTCAGAGGAGCCAGATGCAGAGGAGATTGACCGGCAAATATCCTCAACGTCTCTTCGGCTAAGTCCTAATATCGCGGCCATCTTCCCCTTGCCGGCTGGAACCGCCTCCTGCATGAAGCGCCCGCGAAGATGGACCAGCCGGACGGCATCCGGAAAAGAGAGGGCGCCGGCCGCCACCAGCGCTGTATATTCCCCTAAACTGTGTCCCGCCACGCAGGCGGCCTTTTTCCCCGCATCGTAAAGAGAGCGCCAAACCGCAATACTGGTGACTAAAATCGCAGGTTGCGTGTATTCGGTTTGGTGAAGTTGCCCTTCAGGGCCTTCAAAACAGAGCCGCGCGACATCCCAGCCTAAAATCTGGCTCGCCTCTTCATAGCTCTTTCGGGCAATGTCGAAGTGGTGATGGATTTCCTTCCCCATCCCAACATATTGAGAGCCCTGACCTGGAAAGAGAAACGCAAGAGACATCCGTTATGCCGCATCTGTTTTCAATTGGTTTTTGGAACGGTTCCTATTTTCAGGCCCAGATATTGCTTAAATTTTCCTGTCTTGTCAACAAAAACTTTCTACAAAAACTTTCTAGCAGGCGTTTAATCGACAATAAATTCACCCCCGTCAACGCCGATGACGTTTCCGGTAATCCAATGTGCCTTGGGATGACAGAGGAGGGCAATCGCACCCGCCACATCTTCCGTAGTGGTTAGGCGACCATGTGGGTTTTTGGATTTTGCAAGCTGGATCATCTCTTCGTAGCCGGGAATTTTTCGTAAAGCGGGGGTGTCCGTTACGCCGGCGCGGATGGCGTTGGCCGAGATTCCCATTGGCCCCAACTCAAGGGCCAGTTGGCGGATATGCGACTCAAGGGCGGACTTGGCGGCAGAAACGGCGCCGTAGGTCTTCCAGACGCGCGCGCCTCCCGCGGAGGTCAACGCAAAGATTCTCCCGCCGCGACTAAGTAGCGCCCGCTTGACCAGATCTTGGGTCCAGTACACCAGGCTGTTTGCCATGACATCAAGCGTCATCTCCATCTGGGCTTTCGCAATGGTATCACTGGGAGAAGGGGCGATAAAGGGCTTTAATGTCCCAAAGGCAAGTGAGTGGATTAACACCTTGACCATCCCTGGACGCGCCGCGGCATGGACGGTCTTTTGAATTTCGTCGAGGATGGCCACCCTTTTCTCCGGATCGGCGGCGTTCACATTAAAAAACATCGCTTGCCGGCCCATGTCGGCAAGCTTGGATTTTATTTCATCGACATGAGGCAGCGTTCCTCTTCGATCAAGGTGTATTCCAAAGATGTCAAGACCCGCATCTGCCAGCGCCAACGCGCAGGCCTCGCCAAAACCGCTTGAGGCCCCTAAAACGATGCCCCACCCCTCTAAATATCGCTCATTCAACGTACGTTCCTCCTGTCATTAAAACGATGTTGTTACCAGCGCACCAGGGCAGAGGCCCATGTGAGCCCCCCCCCAAAGGCGAGAAAGAGGAGAAGGTCTTTTCTTTTTATTCTCCCCTCACGCACCGCCTCATCCAACGCCAAAGGGATCGATGCCGCCGACGTGTTGCCATATCGGTCAAGGTTAACCACCACTTTCCCCTTGCTCATATGAAGTCTCGTTGAAACCGCATCAATGATACGGAGATTGGCTTGGTGGGGGATCAGATGATCGATATCAGAGGCGTGAAGACCGTTTGCCCGCAACGCCTCCAGCGCCACCTCTCCCAGTCTCCGGACGGCCACCTTGAATGTTTCATTCCCTTTCATTTTTATGGTGTTAAGATGCTCCGCCAAAACTTTCTCGGAAGGGGGAAGCGCGGTTCCTCCCCCGGGAACGCAAATGAGATCCCATAAGGATCCATCCGAATGGAGGTGGATGGAGAGTATGCCGCTGTGAGGATCGGCGGCGGATAAGAGGACCGCGCCGGCAGCGTCTCCAAAGAGGACGCAGGTGCGCCGATCGGTCCAATCCGTTAATCGTGACATGACTTCCGCGCCGATGACCAGCACTTTTCGATACGTCCCGCTTCGGATATATTGTTCTCCGACAGAAAGCCCATAAAGAAAGCCGGAACAGGCGGCGGAAAGGTCAAAGGCCGAGGCGTTTGTTGCCTTTAATTTATCTTGAACAATACAGGCGGTGGAGGGGAAAAACATGTCGGGTGTCGCCGTGGCCACGATGATCAGATCAACTTCGCTTGCGGAGGTCCCAGCCGATTTTAGCGCTTGCAGGGCCGCCTTGTAGGCAAGGTCCGAAGTAGCTTCATCTTTTGCGGCGATACGCCGCTCTCTTACCCCCGTCCGTTCGACAATCCAATGATCGGTCGTATCGATCCGTTTCTCTATGTCGGCATTGGTCAGAATAGTTTCAGGGACATAAGAACCGGTGCCGATAATTTGAGCCTTCATGTAAGATGCCTTCTAGCGGTTGATTTGAGATTCAATCTGTTCTTTAATGCGCTGATTTACTCCCCGGTTGAACGACTCCTTGGCGACACGGATCGCATTTTTGATGGCCCTTGCGGAAGAGCGGCCGTGGCAGATGATGCTGATACCGTCCACACCTAAAAGGGGGGCGCCGCCATACTCGGCGTAATCGATTTTTCTCTTGAAACGGGCAAATGAAGGTTTCAATAAAAGGCCCCCCAGTTTCCCTAAGGGAGAGGCCGTAATCTCCCTTTTTAAGAATTGGATAATGGCATCGGCCAACCCCTCTGAGATTTTCAGGGCGACATTTCCAATAAACCCGTCGCAGACAATCACATCGGCGACGCCGGTATAGACATCTCTCCCCTCGATATTTCCGATAAAATCAAGCGCGCTCCCCTTTAGAAGTTTGAACGCCTCTCTTGTAAGTTCATTCCCCTTGGTCTCTTCCTCGCCGATGCTTAAGAGGCCGACTTTCGGTTGAGGGATGCCAAGGATTTCCCTGGCATAAATATTCCCCATGATAGCGAATTGAAAGAGCTGTTGTGGTTTACAATCCACATTGGCCCCGACGTCAATGAGGATCGACGTCCCGCGAAGGGTGGGGAGGGGGGTGGCGATTGCGGGACGTTCCACGCCCAGTAAGGGGCCTAAAATAAAAAGAGCCGTTGCCATGCTTGCGCCGGTATTGCCGGCGCTGATAACAGCGTCCGCCTCTTTCCGCTTGACCAACTCTGTCGCAACCCAGATCGAGGAATCGCGTTTTTTTCGGACGACGGAAGAAGGAGACGCATCCATCTCCACTTTCTGTGAGGCATGGACGATGGAGATCGAGAGAGCGGATGTTTTATGACGGGAAAGGGCCTTTTCGACCTCTTTATCATTTCCAACGAGGGTGATCGCCACATCTAATTCACGGGCGGCGAGAACGGCTCCTTCCACAATAGCGGCGGGGGCATCATCCCCCCCCATGGCATCCAACGCAATTTTCATAAGAACCTTTCACGGAGGGGGTAGTGAACGGTCAGGCCCCTTTTACTGCAATCACTTCACGACCCTTGTAGGTGCCACACATCATACAAACATGATGAGGCGATTTAGGCTCATGGCATTTCGGGCAAAGAACGATTCCAGGGCTTTTAAGTTTTGTGTTTGCCCTTCGTTTATCTCGCCTTGCTTTGGATATCTTATGTTTCGGATTCGGCACGATTTCTCCTTCAATCAATGGTGACGGTTTTTACTAGGATCCTTTAATCCTGGACTCCTATCCCGTGAAGATTGGATGATGTTTTAGAACAGGGACAGCTCTCCTGGTTTAAATTGGCGCCACAGTGGGGACACAGACCCAGACAACCGGTTGTGCAAAGAGGACGCATAGGGGCTGACAGGTATAGATAACTTCGGATCACCTCATTTACTTGGATTGAGTCCCCGTGATAGAAATGGAGATCAAGATCGCCGCGTAATAACTCGTGCGCCTGACCTTTTGGCATCTTCGATAGAGGCGCATAGTCTGCAACAAAGTTGGACTCAATCAGTTTAGTAAACTTCCCCAGACAGCGGCTGCATTCGCAAGAAAGATTGGCCGAAATTAAACCGTGTATCAACACCTCTTCGCCATCGTGTTTTGTGAGGCCGAGTCTGATACGAATGGGTCCTTCTACGATAAGAGGGGCCTCAACGAGACCCAAAACGCCTGGGGCTTGTTCATAGGATAAGTTCAGCCCTTCCTTGGGAATATCTTGAATCTTTATCTGCATCGTCGCCCGGATAGCCAAATCCCAGTATTATGCTGGAATCGTTCCTTGGCTGTCAAGGCGACGTTTTTTGCTTTTTTTGATGGTGGATTAGGGTCAGCTTGTCCACCCCCGGTTTTAAGAGAAGCCTTGATATATGACCCTTTTTCACCCCCCTTTTCTAAAGGGGGGATTTGCACTTGTTTTAGGCAGAAACGGGCAACTAAAACTTCTCTGGAGAAGACTCTACTCCTTGTCTCCACTTTAAAAACTGGGGGTGGGCAAGCCAAAACATTGATCTACTCCTTGACGGTGGTGACCACCACGTTGGCCTCGCCGTAAGCCACGCCCTGCCGTCGGCCATGCGCCCGCAGTTGAGCGGCTACTTCAGGGAGGGTCTGTTCCAGGACTTTCAGGCCGCTTGCCAACCCCCGGCCAGAAAGCGGGGGAAAGGGGGAAGTGGCCGCGAAGGCAAAGACCTGCTCCACACCAAAGGGAGACATGACCGTGAAATCGTACGATGCGGCCTCGTTGGGAATTTTGATGTAATCTCCCCCCTCCTGGAAACCGTTGCCCGATCGATCATTGGGATAAAGCTGGATCAGATGGCGCGCCGCATCCTCATAGAGAAGGAGCAGATAGGCATCCCGGTTGGCAGAGAGGTAATATTCCATCTTTTCCCCCTCGGCAAACGTCGCCCCATCCGCGCGCTGTGTGGTTAATTCCAGATGGAGATCTCCCGGCGCGCTGACAGCGCTGGAAACCAGGGAATCTGGTGTAGACGGAGGAAGCAATTGAAGATCACCTGGTATAAGACCTCGGTGGATGACGGCGTGTGATGCCGAAACGATTCTGCCGGTCGTAGACTGAACCAGTTTTAAGTTGATAACAACCTTTTCTCCTTCCAATACGAAATTGGCCTCCAGGGCCGCCTCCGCCCCATCCAGCTCCGCCTGCATCGCAGGGGAGTTCATCGGTATTATCTGGGGCATCATCCGGCGATCGGCCATGCCGATGGAACGGGTTTTATCGGTCTTCTCTAAAGTATCGAGCCCCCTTGTGGCCTGACGCCGGATTAAAATAACCTGCGGAACCTTGACGATTTCGCTCTCGATCAAAGATTCCATCCGTTTTCCAAACTCGCTTCCCAGCCGTGTCTCGCCATAGCGGACCGATCCCATCACCACATGGGTTGCCGGAAGCGGTTTTCTGGAAGAGCCGGCAAAAAGCTGCTGGGTCGCAGCCCTGGCCGCCCCCGTCATATCAGGGGTATATGCCGAGACAGACAGAGTGGCGCTGCCTTTGGCCATCACCTCCCGAACATAGACCAACGGAAACGCCTGCGGATCGATCGCGATCTCATACTGTCCAGGTATCATCCCGTGTACCGAGAAGGCAACCCTCCCATCAGGATCGCTCTTTCCACGGGCAACCGGCCCCTCGATCCCTTCCAGTAAAAGAGGAACACCGGATAACGGAAATACCTGACCCTCTTGTTGATACCAAACCCATGCAGGAATTTCGATGATCCCCTCCTCGCCTTCGGAAATCCATACACCTCCTCGTCCGGGATCAACCAGCAACGCCGAGCGAATGCGGCCCACCCTGGCCGGAATATCCCGCTGCATCGCATTGACACGTTCTATCCCGCCCGTGCGATCTCCCTTCGCTTGAAGCCCTCTGCCCACATCATACAGGCGGCTCCAATCAACCTGTAAGACGGCCAATGCCGCAATCGGATCCCCCTTCGATAGCAGCTCCTCCGCTTCTGTGAGCGCCGCCTGGTGAGATGCGGCCAAGCCTTTCATCTCGTTTCCGATCCGCTCCTCTTCTTTGGAAAGCTCCGCCTCCTTTTTGATCTTTCTTTTCTCCTTTTCGGCCTGAACCTTTTCATACTCTTCCACCGGCACATCGGCTAAGACCCAATACTGATAGGCAACCCCTATCCCCCTCCCCTGGCAGATTCCCTGTAGCGTCTCAAAATACCACTCTTTCGGTTTAACACGGCTCACCAGTTCATTGGTCTCCTGGGATGATTGGCTTTTTCCCGATACCGTGGGATCAAGAATGTCGCTTGCCTTCCCATAAATGGCGGAGGCATATTCATCCAGTTCGGCCACCTGAACGCCGATATATTGCGCAAATTCCGCCCTGGCATGCCGCATCGCCTCTCTTCTTCCCTCTTGCTCGGTGGCATGGTCGCCCGAGAGGCCAATCAGGAAATGCCGGCCCTCTTTATCGGGGGGGACGTTGAGAGTCCAATCTGGGCGGGATGTCGCCGATGCGGCGATTTTACGATAAGTCACAGGCGCACAATGCCCCATTGAGGGTATGGGAGATGTTGTATCGATCGCCTTTGTGCCTGCGCACCCAAAAAGCGCGCTTGCGGCCATCATCCCACCGATAAGCTTGAAAAGTGCCCGTTGCTTCCGTTGCCTACGTTGCATCACGCTTCTCCTGTTTTCGGACACTATTCCGTTAAACCCTGCTCTTGCATCTGCTTCCAGAACGCGGCCGCCTTTTCTGCCTGTTTCTTCGCGATTTCGTCCGCTGCTTCCTTTGCCTGCTGTTCCGCTTTCTTTGCCATCTCTCGGGCTGTCCCCTTTAACGTCTCATCAACGGCAGTCTGCGGCACTTCGGCCAATAAAAAGACCCGATAGGCCACACCGGTCGGCATCTTCCATTTCTCGATATACCAATTTCTGGCCTTTACCTGTTTTGCCACGTTGACCGCAAGCTGTCTTTCAAAATTCCGCGCGCTGGTCGTCGGATCGACCACGCTGCTGTCTAAGCCAAAGCTGACCCTCGCCCGTTCGAATTTATCTTTTACCAATGTCCCCGTGTAGCTGACGACGCTGCTGATGGAGTTCCGCTTGGCATCGTCACGGCCATCCTGCTCCGTGGCATAGTTTCCAGATAGGCCGACAAAACGCATCATCCCGTTCTCTGTCGCCGGTTCCTCCAGCGTCCAGACAGGCCGTCTCGACTCTGAACTCCAGATCAAATTCTCATCCGGAGCGGCCATATCGGCTGGAACATCCATCATCTTCTGTTTGCCCGCGCAACCTGCTAAACCCAGGTAAACCGCAACCAACCCATACATCCACGTTTTCATTTTCCGCCTCCCTTCGTTTGAAGTGACCTGCTTACGATTAATGATCTGTGCCGACAACAATCCCCCCGCGCGCGACGAAACGCCTCTCATCCTCCGTTATTCCGGAGAGCTCCCATTCGTATCGCCTCCCGGGGACGACACCCGATAGATGCAATAAAACCTCTCTCTCCCCCGATGTGCCGGCCTGGCCAACCAGGGTGCGAACCCCCTCCTGCCACGCGTAGAACCGAACTTCATAAAGACGGGCGGTTTTAACTTCAGGCCACGCTATACGCAGGTTCTGGCTATCTTGCATATGGACGCTCAAGCCCTTATAAGAGACGCTTTTCTGGCGCGCCCCCTCAAAAAAACCCATTCCTGGAATATCCCCTTTCTTTGAGGTAAAGACCACTTCAGGCCGGTCCTGATACGAAACAACGATCACCTTTTCATCCCGTGTAAGGATCATAGCAAAAAGGGCCATCGCTGCCAACACGCCCGCCGGCACCCAGACCGGCACCCGCCATGATAATATATTCTGCAATAGCCGAAAGGGGCCTGTTTCCTTATCAGTCGTCTTTTCCGGAAGTTTGGCTTCATGTCCCCCCGCGCTTTCCACAGCATAATAAAGCGCCCCTTCGGCGCAGTAGTCACACGAGGCAAGATGTTGCTGAATTTTTACGCGATCTGTCGGCCTCCCCTCCAAATAATCGGAAATCACAACTTCACCGAGATGTTCACCCGCCTCTCTATCGCGCCCAACAGAAGGATCGCTCTGAATCTGGCGGATGACCGACTGTAAGGACGAAACACGGCCTCGACATTCAGGGCAGCCAATGAGATGCCGCCTTGCCTCCTGGTATGCCAGTGTCTGCGGCGATTCTGCATAGGCTGCCAACAATGCCACTTCCGGATGGTTCATGTCTCCTCCTGATGTTCCCTCTTACCTAAAGATAAGACGCCAAATCCTAACTCATTTGAAATTTGGATTAACCCAGTCCTGATACCCGCGCTAACTTTGCCAACGCCCTTCGTTTAAAATAATGAAGCTGTTGTTCATTCGTCTCTTCGGGCGGGATATCCTCCTTAATGCTGACACCGACGCGGACAAGTGCGGCAAGAATAACGGCCGCTTCGTAATCTTCCCCCACCATCTTATCCAAGACAAAATTTTCAACCGCAGTCAGTCTCTTCCTCCCTTCATTCATCTTCCGGATCGCCTCTTCCTCGGCAGGATCCCAGGAAAAATCTGGCAGATCCTGCTGAAAATCCTCCGCTTCTTCCTCCACGGTCAGAGACGTCGTCCTTGGGGGATCAAGGAGATGCAGCTTCCCCCGTTCTGTCAGTTCGTCAATGATGCGCCCCGCAACGGCCTCTATCTTCTCATAAGAGACCTGGGCCTGCTGGGCCATCCACCCAACGGATTGCCGATCGACCATCCAGAAGAAAATTTTGCCCGAAAGCGGGGCAATAGATTGAATATAGAGAGGAATGCGAATTCTGCGTCCAAAACGGGCATCTTTCCATCGTTCGTAGAATGGAAGCGAGTGGACAATCGCATGAAAATAGGAAGTGAGTCGCTCTCCGGAGAATACCTTGAGGCGTTGCTGGCTGGTTAAATCTTCCAGCATCCAGGTATAGCTATGATTTCCCCAATCACAAAGCGGCGCATCTTCCTCTTTGAGCCCCCAATCCGGAAAGAGGGGGCAGCGGAAGTGGAAATGGTTGTTGTAGCAAAAGCGCTTGCAGAATCGATCGGTCTGTTTTTGGATTAAAGGATGGGCAAGGCGGGAGACCGCCTCACGGGCGGCTGCATCATCCCCATCGGCCGCCCGTTGAGCAAGCGCCGCATCATCCTGGGAAGAAAAGTAGCCCATATTCAGAATGAAGCTGTAAGTGGTGCAGCAAGAAAAGGTGGGGGTGCAGACACAAAAATGCCATCTCTCCTACCGATGATCCAATCTTTCAATAATGGTCGCGCCGATCTCCCGCCCCATATTGGTGAGCGCCACAAAACAGGCCCGCCTCCTATTGGCGGAAAACCCGCGTATATTCTGGAATGTCCGGTGGGCAACGACTTTTCCTGTCTCCACTGAAATTGCCTCCACGCCGGCATCGGCCACACAAGAAACCAGGCCCTCTAATCTGACGTGACTGGGACGGACATCGAGGGAGACCCACAAAAGGGTGTCGGTGTTATCCCGAATTCTGGCAATCCCTTTCCCCTGCCGGACCGCTTGCCTTAAATGACCCATCTCTTTCTTGCCCAGCAGGGTATCCGACATCACACGAACACCATAAGGCTCCAATTTTTCCATCAGCACACGCCCAACCACCGCCTTCATTTCAGGCCGATCCTGATTCTTGCCCGAAAGGAGGACAATCGTCCGCCTCGGATTAAGCCTATCAGGAGATCCGATAATCTTAATATGTTTAGGGGGAATTTCCGGAGCGCCCATTTCCGAATGATCTTCCGGAACACCGGGCAGGACACCGGGTAGGACATCGGGACGAGGCATCTCCATCACCTCCGGAGTAATCGCCTTTGGATCACTGACCGTCTCTGACGCCAGGGCAAAGAGAAACTCGCCCCCTTCATCCCGAACGTCTTTAATTGCCCGGCTGACCGGCGTCTGCCTGGAATTATTCGCAACGGGAACGGCAATGCGATCAAACAGGGAGGTCGCGGTTAAATAGGGGTCTTTATTCTCACGCAGGGCCTTCAGGAAGTAGTAGGAAAAAATACTATGCCCCTCGTACCCTTCATCACGCACCGGCTCCATTCCGCCGGAGGTCAGCCCCTGCCGACTGATCCGATGATAGACCTCCTGATAGTATCGCCCCGTGATCTCTTGCGGCTTCGACCGTGTGACGCCGGAAAAAAGGCTCCCTGAAAAACAGGAATCGGCCACCAGATAGATATGTCTTGCCTCAATCACCCCGATATAATCCCGGATGGTGGAATTGCTCACATACGCCCCTTTTTTGTCGGTACGCGCCTCGGAGGGCACCCAGTAGCCGGTCACCTTGTCCATCTCGCCGTGGCCTGCGTAATAGATCAGGAGATTATCATTCTTATCCACCTCATTGATCAGCCATTCAAAGGCATCAATGATTCCCTGGCGCGTCGCCTCTTTGTTGGCAAGGCGTTTGATCCTCCGGGGAGAGAACCGATAACGTCCCTCCAGCACCTCTTGTACGGCAAGCGTATCCTTGACCGCCGTGGAGAGTTTCGGCCAATGATCATAGTCGTCAATGCCGATCAACAACGCCCAGAAATTTCCGATCGCCACTTTTTCTGTCTCTCTTTCGGAGAGTCCGATGCCACGGTCGGGAACCTCGGCTGCGCCCACAGGGAGAGACGTCATGACGCATAGAAAACCGATGAGGACAAATACGTTTTTCATCATCTTAATAAAGAACCCAGCCTGCCACTCTACTCTTTTCGATCCGAAACGCAATGCGTGATTGATCGTACGCGCGATATTCTCCATGAATAGCGCTGATTTTTCGTTGAGGGATACCATAACGCCTCCCAAGTTTTGCGGTGTCATCCCCAATGCGGATGCCCGCCGCCGTGGTCGCCTCCCCCTTTTCCTGCCAAAGGGCTAAAATCATTCGATTGGCATGAACCGCCATCTTCCCATCTTTCCACCGAGAGATAAAAATCTGCTCCCCTTCAACCCATACCGCGCCGGACTGATTCATTGAAGGGACCGGAACCCGCTGGCCGACGGTATAGCCTACAACCTTCTCCGGTCCTGGGGGTGATTTGGCATCCGATGCAACCTCTTTTCCTATCCTGCGAAGGGCCATCTGAAACAACGCTTCATCCCCTGACTTCTTACCGATATTTGCCACGGCCTTCCATTCCGACTCCTCCCCCACTTTATCACCGATCAGGCCCAAATAGATCGCCCGGTTGATCCGAACGAACGGAGTGGCGCCTGCCCCTGAAACGGCGCGGTCGAATAAAAGACGCGCCTTTTCAGGTTGCCCCTCGATGTAGGCAGAGATCGCTAAAAACAGGGAGGCCGCTTCATCTTCTCCAAAACGTTTTACATAGTTTCCCGCAATCACTCCGTAAGCAAGGGGGGCATTCCCTTCCAGTAAATAGGTTGCAACCAGGTTCCCATACGATGGGCGATGGGACGGATCCATTTTGACCGCCCTCTCAAAGGAGAGGGCCGCTTCATGAAGATCGGCCTCCATCTCTTTTCTTAGTCGCAAGAGGTCCGGATTGCCGCTCCCGCTTCCCCCCCGACTACGGGGACGCGCCTTGTAAATTTCGATCTCCTCCTCTAACACAAAGGGATAGATAAATTCAGGGCGAATGTCTCCCCCTTGTTGAGCAATTTGTCTTCTTAAAGAGAGCGCCTCCGCAATATAGGTCAAGCCGATATTGTTGTGGATCTCCCGATGCGGGAATTGTCGGCCATAGGCGGAAAAATATTGGCGCGCCAGATCATATTTGCCCGCGATATAGGCATGAACGCCCAGATCAAAAAGGAACGATTGGCGGACTGCCTCCTCCCAGTGGGCCCTCACCCTGGAAAATCGGTCTTTTGCCTTGGCGCAATCGTCTTTGCCTGCATCCTCTGTGCAAGGCGCCCCCCAGATACTTTCGACCCAGTCTAAGAAAAAGCGGCTTTCATCTCCTACCACACGATAGGGGTCAAATCCGACCATCGCCATCAAAAGCAATCCTTCCCGATCGGCCTGCGTCTCTTTCGCCTCAAGGCCCTCTACTTCCATCTGATCCATCGTCATCGTACCGAGCATTCTTCCCTGAACATGCGGCGGTTGTTCTCCTGCCAGGCGGAAGAAACGGCGATGCCAGAGGTGATCCGCCCGCTGATGGGACAGCTCATGCGCCAAGACAAACGCCAGACGATCGTCCCCCCCCTTTGGGGTTCCCCGGAAACAGACGTCGATCGCCTCCCGGCTCAACAGAATCGTCCCATCATCCAACGAGGCCGCCCAGGGCCCCTGATCCGATCGAACCACATGAAGGGCAGGAAAGACGCGCGTCTCTTCCCATCCCAACAAAAGCCGGCTAAAAATAGCATTGGCCTCGGCCACCTTTGTATCTTCACCCGGCAGAATTTCAAACGGCTTCCAATAGGTGATCGTTTCGGGGGTATTCATCGGGAGGACACTTTCGGGCTGGACGACCTGCGATGCGGCATCCAGAAACGGGACCGCAAAAGGGGAGAGACACAGATGGAAGAAAAACAATATCAATAGAGAAGTGCGCATTGGGGTACCGATAGGTATGCTTATTACATTTTACCTGCCTGACGGAGTTAAGACGCCCAATTTAAGCTATTTTGAATCTTTTTGCACCCCTACCCACCTCTCTAGAATGGCCTGATGCATGGGAAGGCGGTTTTCGGCCTGCTCAAAAATAATGGAATGGGGACCATCCATGGCCTCGGCGGTGATCTCTTCGCCACGGTTGGCGGGGAGACAGTGCATCACAAGACAGTCGCGTTTCGCACATGCAAGCAGTTTTTGGTTGATCTGGTACGGTTTAAATAGTTTTGCCCGTTTCTGTTTTTCTTTCTCCTGCCCCATGGAAACCCAGACATCGGTATAAAGGATATCCGCCTCCTCGACCGCCCAATAAGGATCTTCTTCCACCGAAACCGATCCGCCATGTTTTTTTGCCACCTCTTCCGCCCGCTTGACAATCTCCGGATCGGGGCCAAACCCCTCTGGAGAGGCCACCGCCATCTTCATTCCCACCCGCGCCCCTCCCTCCAACAAGGAATGGGCAACGTTGTTGCCATCGCCAATATAGGCAAGCTTTAATCCCTTTAACTTTTTCTTCTTTTCATAAATGGTGAAGAGATCAGAGAGGGCCTGACAGGGATGATGGAGATCGGTTAGGCCATTGATCACCGGGACGGTCGCGTATTTTCCCCACGCCAGAAGTTTTTCATGCTCGTATGTCCGGATGACGAGACCGTTCAGATAACCGGATAAAACCCGAGCCGTGTCGGCAATCGGTTCACCCCGTTTGATCTGAATATCATCAAAAGAGAGAAAGATCGGATGCCCGCCCAACCGCAATACCGCCACCTCGAAAGAGACGCGCGTCCGTGTGGACACCTTTTCAAATGCAAGGCCGACGGCATATCCTTTCAGCGGTTGAAAAGCGCCCCCTTTTTTATAGACTTTCGCCCGCAAAATAAGCCACTCGATCTCTTCTGTCGAGACGGGATCAAGGCTTAAGAGATCACGCTTTGGCATTGGGAAACTCCATGAGGATGTTCGTTAGAATGGAGATCATCTGATCCGTTTCCGTTTTTCGAACATTCAGCGGCGGAATCAATCGAAGGGTATCATCAGAGGTCCGATTCAAGAGGAGACCTTTTTCATGCCCTTTCTTGATCACTTCAAGTGCAGGGACGGCCATGTCCACCCCAATGAGCAATCCGATGCCGCGCACCTCTTTAATAAGACCGGTTTTCTTTTGAAGTTGCGCCAGCCGACCGATCAGATACGCCCCGCGCTCACAAACCTTTTTAAGAAAACTTTCCGTAAGATACCCCAAAACGGCTACTCCCGCCGCGCAGACCAGCGGATTTCCTCCAAAGGTCGATGCGTGGCTGCCGGGGGAAAACGATCGGGCCACCGTCTCTGTCGCCAGCATCGCCCCAATCGGAACCCCTCCGCCCAGCCCTTTTGCCAAAGTCATAATATCTGGCGCCACACCCTCATGCTCATAGGCAAAGAGTCGGCCTGTCCGTCCGATGCCGGTTTGCACTTCATCAAAAATGAGAACCAACCGATGCGCGTCGCAAATTTTGCGGACACGGGCCAAATATCCCTTGCTGGGAATACGGACGCCTCCCTCCCCTTGAATCGGCTCAAGGAGAACGGCAGCGGTCTTCGGGGTAATGGCCGCCTCAATCGCCTCTGGATCATCAAAGGGAACATGCTTAAAGCCGGGGAGAAGCGGTTCAAACCCTTTTTGGTATTTCCCCTGGCCCGTGGCGGAAAGGGCGGCCAAGGTTCTGCCATGAAAGGCGCCGCTCATCGCAATAATCTCGAAACAATTTACACCGCGGGATTCTTTCGCATACTTTCTGGCCAGCTTGATCGCCGCCTCATTGGCCTCCGCCCCGCTGTTGCAGAAGAAGACCCGATCCGCAAACGAGCGGGACGTAAGGAGCTGCGCGAGCTTAATTTGAGGAATGTTGTAATAGAGGTTGGAGACATGAAAAAGCGATTTGGCCTGCTGTGAGATCGCCTTCACAAGATGCGGATCGCAATGCCCGAGGGCATTCACCGCAATACCGCTGACAAAATCGAGATAGGACCGTCCATCCACATCGGCAACGGTTGCGCCCCATCCCTTCTCTAACACCAGCGGAAAGCGGTTATACGTAGCCATTAAAACGGCGTCACCCTTTTTCATCCATGACAGAGACCGCCGTTCCAAAATCATATCTCCTTTATAAAAATGTGTCTTTTTATAGCACAGAGATTTCTTAAGAAGCAATTATTCCTTCGGCGGCGACCGGCTCCTCTGCCTATCTTAAAAAGGGGGAGCGGTTAGCAAGACAGAACGGAAGACACCATGATAGAATAGGGCATTTTCATTTGTGAGTTGCATGGATGAAACGTTATCTCTGTATACATGGGCACTTCTATCAGCCGCCGAGGGAGAACCCCTGGAAGGATGAGGTCGAGGTTCAGGCCTCGGCAGCACCCTATCACGATTGGAACGAACGAATCACGGCAGAATGTTATATGCCGAATACCGCAGCCCGCATTGTGGACCATGAGAGACGAATCCTGGATATTGTCAACAATTATGAACTGATCAGTTTTAATTTTGGTCCCACCCTGCTTTCATGGATGGAACGGGCGCAGCCGTCGGTTTACCACAAAATTGTGGAGGCCGATCAGATTTCCGTTCGGAAGAGGGGGGGGCATGGGAACGCCCTGGCGCAAGCATACAATCACCTTATCATGCCGCTCGCGAGCCTTTCGGACAAAATTACCCAGGTAAAATGGGCTGTTTCCGATTTTGAGTCCCGTTTTAAGAGGAGGCCGGAAGGGATGTGGCTTCCTGAAACCGCCGTTGATTTGGAAACGCTTTATGTGCTCGCCCAAGAAGGAATTCAATTTACCATCTTGGCGCCGCATCAGGCCAGCCGTATCCGTAAAGGGATCGCTCAAAACGAACCGTCCCTGGAAACAGAGACCGCAGAGGGGTGGGAAGATGTCAGCGGATCAAAAATTGATCCGACCCGGCCTTATCGCTGTTTTCTACCGGAGGGTCTATACATTGATCTTTTTTTCTACGATGGTCCCATTTCACATGCGGTTGCCTTTGACCGGCTCCTTCAGAAAGGGGAGAAATTTGTCGAGCGTCTTCAAGCCGGTTTTTCAGATACCCGGGATTGGCCGCAACTTCTGAACATCGCAACCGACGGAGAGTCGTACGGACACCATTGCCCGCATGGAGACATGGCGCTTGCCTATACGTTACAACAGATCGAACGCCAGCAGACGGCTGAATTAACCAATTACGGGGAATATCTCTCCCTAAATCCGCCGGTCTATCAAGTAGAAATCTTTGAGAGAAGTTCTTGGAGCTGCGCCCATGGCGTTGACCGGTGGCAGTCAAATTGTGGCTGCTCCACGGGTCATTCGGGATGGAATCAACAATGGCGCAGACCGCTGCGAGAAGGCCTGGACCTATTAAAAACCTCTCTGGATAATCTTTTTGAGGAAAAGGGGGGGGAATATATTAAAAACCCCTGGAATGTTCGAAACGCCTATATCGAACTGATTCGGAAGCGTGAGGAAGGCGCGCTTACACCAGAGGACATCGACACGTTTCTGATACCCTATCGGATGGCGCCGTTTAGCTTCTCTGAAAGAGAAGCGGTTTTAAAACTTCTTGAAATGCAACGCAATGCCCTCTTAATGTTCACCAGTTGTGCCTGGTTCTGGGATGACGTTTCAGGATATGAAACCCGGCAAGTCCTTCAATATGCCGCGCGGGCCATTGATCTCGCCAAAGCGGTTGATAAAAAAGAACAGATGGAATTGGCCGAAGGCGCCTTCATGGAAAAATTAAAGGAGGCCCCAAGCAATATTACAGAATTGGGCTCTGGAGCGTCCATCTATCAACACGTTATTAAGGCATCAAAAACCAACCCGAAACTGGTGATTGCCCATTTTGCCATTCTCTCCCTTCTGGAAACGACCCCCATGGCCGCCGATCTTTACGGCTATCGGTTGGATGGTTCAGATTATCAGAGGATTAAAGAGGGGTTGGTGACGTTTGGTATCGGCAGAGTCCATCTTACTTCTAAAATAACGTTTGAGACGCAGGAGGCTGCTTTTGGTGTCCTCCATTTTGGTGGTCCCGATTTCCACTGCGCCGTGGGTGGAAGTTTCGGTGCCGATCAGTTTGAAAACGTGAAATTTGAAATTATCGGGAAACTGATGCACGACTCGCAGGCGGCTGTTATCCGATGCATGAACCATTATTTTGGAGAGGAGGCCTTTACCCTGAAGGATCTTTTCTTAGACGCCCGACGGAAGGTGCTCTCCCAAGTGGCCAATCTCATCTTTAAGCGCTATGAGAACCGATGGCGTCATATCTACCAGGAACATCATAAGCTGATGCTTTATCTTCAATCCACGCAAACAAAAATTCCCCGGCCATTTCTGGTGACCGCAGAACAGGTTTATCACCTGGACTTAAAAAACGAAATGGGCCTTCTCCCTCATCCCGCCGCCATCGCCAAAGTTTTAAAAATTCTTGATGAATCCAAACAATGGGGAATTGATATTCCGCTCGGTGAAATCGCAACCCGGATAGAGCAGCTTTTGGAAAAACAACTAACAGCCCTCATCGAATCGCATGGTGACCAAACAGTAGAAGTCATCTATCAACTCCTGGATCTTGTTGAGAAGACACATCTTCACATCAATATATGGGAGTCGCAGAACCTATTTCATCGTTTCATCAATGAACAAAGAACTAATGGGGGGAATCCGCTGTCTGGCCGGATGCATCGATTATTGATCCAAAAACTTGCAAAAAGACTTTCCTATCATCTGACCGATATCTGATCTCTTCCAAGAGGTCACCTCTAACCTCTTAATTTTATTGTTGTTCATTATCCCCGCGTCAAAAGCAGGCCTTGACAAAAGCAGCACTGCCGGTTTATCATGGCGGGATAGTGTAATTTCCTCTTAGTTAACATGATGAGGGTGGTCCTTATTATGTGGAAGGTAGGTTTTTATGGCGTTAAAGAAGAAAACGGCTCCCATACCAAAAAAATCTGGTGCTACAAAAACAAAAAAGAGCATTACAACGATGTCTACTTCAGATAATTTATTCCAACAGAATCCGCTTCTTATCGATTTGAGCGCTATTTACGAACGGGCGAACTGGAAGAAGGAAAAGCGGGAATATTGGGTCACCCGTTTTAGGAAAATGTTGGCCGAAACTCCATCCAAGGTAAAGGCAAGAAAGCAGTCTACCACTCTATAACGGCCCATCCCCACGTCAGCCCTCCCCCAAAGGCGCAGAGCGCCAAACGGTCTCCCTTTTTTAATTTTCCGTGACAAATTGCATCATTTAACGCGATCGGGATAGAAGAAGAGGAGGTATTCCCAACCTGACCAATCGTTCTATGGCACTTTTC
The DNA here is from genome assembly GCA_964373895.1 of uncultured Nitrospirota bacterium. Lineage (GTDB taxonomy): Bacteria > Nitrospirota > Nitrospiria > SBBL01 > SBBT01 > SBBT01. The sequence continues at coordinate 22,221 of CAYJWQ010000003.1, read as the reverse complement.
CGGGGGAATTCCTGTTCTTTTTAAGATAAGCTCCAGAATCCTTAAGTTGGCCTGGTGAAAAATGAAAAGATCAATATCAGAAAGTGCAACTTCATTAGATAATGCCCTAAGAGACCGCTCCATCTTTTCTACTGCCATTCGAAAGAGCCCTCTCCCCTCCATTTTTATCGTGTGAAGACCCCTCCGGAGGGAATCGTCTGTCATCGGGACGCGAGAACCACCCGCAGGCAAGTGAATCAGCCGGTGACGTGCGCCATCCGAATAGAGACGAACAGACCGAACGCCCCTCATTCCATTGGTTAAAACAACCGCTCCAGCCCCGTCTCCGAACAAAATAGCGGTCGCCGGATCTGTAAGATCAATAAATGGAGATTTAACCTCCGCGGCGACAATCAACACATTCCTTGCCGACTTCGTTTTAATAAACTGATCTCCGACAGACAAGGCATACAAAAAACCCGCGCATGACGCGCTGATATCCAGGGCAGGGATGGACCTCGCGGAAAGTCCTTTCTGAACGAGACAGGCCGTGGAAGGAAATATCATATCGGGAGAGGTCGTTGAAACAAGGATGAGATCAATGGCGCGGGGGGGAAGACTGGCGGCCTGTAATGCCGCCTTCGCAGCTTCAATCGCAAGGGTGGATGTGGTTTCACCCTCGCGGACCCAATGACGGGTCTCAATTCCACATCGCTTCTTAATCTCCTTCTCGCTTAACCCAAGGCGCGTTGAAAGCCATTGATTCGTAACAACCTGTTTTGGGAGCGAGACCCCGGTCCCAATCACTTGCGATACCATAACGGGTTTGATTATATGGGCCGCAAGCATTCATGTCAAACGCGCCAAGACGGTTTTAAAATTTAACCTTCATTCCTAGTTTTAATCGTTCTTTTTCCGTAAAACCTGCCACCACCTCAATGACATAAAGGGCCACTTTATCGGTTGGACCATAAGAAGGACAGACACCCAATTGGCATGGGGGGGTAGCCTCTGAAATATAAATCACCTCCTTAGACTCGTTTAGCCAGATAATATCGAGGGGGAATTTACAGTTTTTCATCCAAAACGGATGAAGCCCCGGCTCCGAAAAGATAAAAAGCATTCCCCTGTTGTAAGGAAGGTGATCTCGAAACATCAGGCCGATCTGCCTGGTTTCGGGGTTATCGGCCACCTCGGCTGAAATTTTCGTTCCACCTGGAAAAAACACCGTCTGATCGGAAAGGGTTGCCCCAAAAGAGGCTGGTGCAGAGAGGGCGGAGATCATCAACAGGAGCAAAGCTGTTATCTTCATTTGCAATAAGATCGTACGCAATACAAGAGGGGAATGTCAATTTTGTGAATGTGCTATAATTTTTCCATGTGTCCAGATGGTCGACATGGGACCCTTTATCTTTATGCCCTCTTCTTTTCGTTTTTATTTCACATAACTATTTTGGCAGCCCTTCAAAGTTTGGAACGGGCCTCTCCCCAAAGAGACTCTGTCTCTGTCCAATTGGTCGATCCCACCCTATTCACTGATTCCAACCGGTTGCAAGCCATTCAAAAACCCCTTAAGGGAACTATCGGCAACCCTTGGGTCACAGACATAAGGCCGAAAGCGCCAACGCGCCTTTTCCCTAATCTCCCCCCAAAAACAGATATCATTCCTCTCAACCTCGCACCAACCGTAAATGCCGATTCACAAGGAGGTCCCCCTCTCTCCGAACAGGGGAACGAATTGACACCAACGCCTCTACAGGATGTTCCCGGCCTTCCTTTTTCCGATACCAAACAACTCGATCGTTTGGCGAAACTCCTATTCGAAACAACGCGCCCTCCCAAAGATGTCATCTCCATCAATACCGAAGAGCTAAAATATTTCTCCTACCTTCTGAAAGTGAAAAGCAGTATAGAATACATCTGGAAATATCCCGAAATCGCAGCGGTTATGGGGATGGAGGGAGAGCTGCTTTTAAACTTTAACATCGATCGGGAAGGCCATGTTCGCAACGTTGAGATCATTACCACGTCGGGGTACGACCTCTTGGATCAAGAGGCTATACGGGCTGTCAGGACAGCCGCCCCCCTGCCGCCCCTTCCTAAGAGCTGGAACGAAGAGCAAATCACAATTAACGGCCGCTTTGTCTATCACAACCACTATACCTATATCCGATAGCAGGCTGTTGAAAAAGTCCATCTGCTGACGTTTAGGTCCCTCGGAGATACTCACAAACTCTAAGTACGTTGCGGTCTCCTCATTTCCTGTGGCCTCGCATCTGGAACTTTTTGAACAGCCTGCACATAAAACGGGGTTTTCAATAACTTGATAGGTTTTCCTGCCGATCTGCGCCACGGACCGAACATTCACATCGTTTGCCCACCCCCAGTTTTGAGAGAAGCCTTGATATATGACCCTTTTTCACCCCTCTTTAGAAAAGAGGGGTTGGGGAAGATTTGATCCAAACGGGTTCTTTCTATGCCGGACATCTTTCATCATCACATGCCTTCAAATCCCCCCTTCCCCCTTTTCTAAAGGGGGGATCGATAGGATTGGCACTTGTTTGAAACAGAAACTGGCAACTAAAACTTCAGAAGACTCTACTCCTTGTCTCCACTTTAAAAACTGGAGGTGGACAACATTCACGTCGATATTGACAAATAAAAATCAAATCAGTAGATTCATCCAAATAACGGCCATTAAGCGATAGATGGAAGACGATCAGCTACATCAACAGATAGAGGTGTTGGAGACGCGTGTTCAAGAGATGATCACGCTGACCAGTCGTCTCAAAAAAGACAAGGCGGGATTGGAAGAGAGGATGGGGCAGAAAGAAAGAGAGTGGAATCAAGCGCAAGAAGAGCGTAGAATGGTTCGCCTCCGGATTGAGAAGATTTTAGGAACGCTCAATCATATGGAAGATGAACTAAGCCATTCCGTAACGGGGAAATTGACGGATGAATAGACTTCAAGTCGAAATTTTTGGACAACGGTACCTATTAAAAGGAAATACCGATGAGTCCTATGCAAAGGATCTCGCCTCGTACGTCGACCAAAAAATGAATGAGACGGCAGAGCATTCAAAGGGGATTCAACCCTCCAAGCTGGCCGTCCTGGTTGCAATGAACATTGCGCATGAACTCTTTCAACTAAAGAATCGGCAGAAAGAACGAGATACCGTCATCGGCGGAAAAACTCGGGATATTATCGAAAGTATTGAATTGCAGTTTGAAGAACTTAAACTGGATTGAAACGCCCCCATAAAAATGGGTCCATACGCACGCTCGCTACGCGACCCTCCCCTATACTCCTAAAACCTCTCGTCACCTGCTTCCTTATATATAGAGCTTGTGAATTTATTCCCGCACGGCTACGTCCGCCCCTGATAGTGCCTGGTTGCGTTACGGGGGCCCCAATATCTGGTCGTGTATACCAGATACACTCCCAGATATTTTAGAAACCTCGAATGAACCTAAGAAAATACCCTTTCTGCCCAGAAAAAAATTGGACGTGCAGTTCAAAACATGATTTTTTATAGTAACTATTCAAGGATATTTTATCCCGCATCGTTACGTAATATACTAATGATCTTAAGATTTTATTAAAATAAATCCTCTATAATTTAATAGTAGTTAAGCGTCATGTATGGTAGTAAGTCATCTATCACTTTGAAATTTAAGTTAAGAATGTCTGGTCAATGCTGTTTATAATAGGCTTTTGTATAATCTCTTGATTCGTTTTTGGAGATTTAGTAAGATGGAAGGCTTCTGTTTCGCACTATATTAAAGTGTATTAATGAGGGATGGTCTTGTGGAATATGAAGATATCTACCTAACTTATTCGTACGTATGATCAATCTTAGTTTGTAATTGTTAATAACTTCACTTTGAGATGTGTTGATGAATGTTGGAGAACTTGATCTTCTCTGGAGACGTGTTCTGGAGAAAATAGAACCGCACATTAATAAACAGAGTTTTGAAACGTGGTTAAAACCTGCCTCTCTTATTTCGTTAAGAGAGAAAGAGATTGAGGTCTTGGTTCCTAACAGTTTTTTTGCGGAGTGGGTGCAGGATCGTTACTATGATCTTATTCAGTCAGCTTTTGAGAAGGAGTTGTCTTCTGAAGGTCTTAGAATTCAGTTCGTTTTCCGTGATAAGAAAAACGAGGAGGGAAAAGAGGAACAGAAAAGCCCATTGCTTAGAGAGGTGAGAAAAGGAAATCTAAACGGTCGGTATACGTTTAATTCTTTTATTGTTGGGTCGAGCAATCAATTTGCCCATGCTGCCTCAAAGAAAGTGTCGGAACAACCTGGGAAATCGTATAATCCGCTTTTCCTTTATGGAGGGGTCGGTCTTGGTAAGACCCATCTTTTATGTGCGATCGGAAATAATGTTTTGTTAAATCACCCTGCCTGTCCTATGGTTTACCTTTCCGCGGAGCAGTTTACTAACGAAATGATTCACTCCCTTCGACATAAAACCATTAGTGATATGAAAAATAAGTATAGAAATCTTGATCTCTTACTGATTGACGACATTCAGTTTTTATCTGGAAAAGAAGCGACCCAGGAGGAATTTTTCCATACCTTTAACGCATTATATGAATTGGATAAACAAATTGTTATTTCGAGTGATCGATCCGCGAAGGAGATATCTGATATTGACGAGCGGCTCCGTTCGCGGTTCGATATGGGATTGGTTGCCGATATTCAGCCTCCTGATCTTGAAATGAGGGTGGCGATCCTTCGCTGTAAGGCGGAGATAGAAAGGATTCCTCTCTCTAATGAAGTTGCGCTTCTTTTGGCGACCCATATTAAGATGAATGTCAGAGAATTAGAAGGGGCCCTGATTCGATTGGGGGCGTTTAGCTCTCTCACAGGGCAGGAAATCACGATAGAACTGGCGCGGCGTGTTTTGCGAGACAGCATTCATGAGAAAAAGACAATTGTAACCATTGAGGAGATCCAAAGGGTTGTGTCGGAACGCTTTCAAGTTAAAGTGGCTGAGCTGAAGTCAAAAAAACGGACAAAAAATCTTATTTACCCAAGGCAGATTGGAATGTATCTCTCTCGCGAGCTGACCCATCTCTCTTTTCCGGAAATTGGAAAACAATTTGGAGGAAAAGACCACTCTACGGTTATGTATGCGTATAAGCAGATTGAAAAAGATAAGGAGACGGACTTTAATTTAAAGACAACATTGGAAAGCCTTATTCAAGGTCTTAAGGAGGGGTAGAATATGAAAATTAAAATTCAGAGGAAGGATCTTCTGACAGGCATACAACGTGCGCAGGGGGTTGTTGAAAAAAGAAATACAATGCCGATCCTCTCACATATATTGATGCAGACCCAAAATGAAGGGATTTCTATTTTTGCAACAGATCTGGAAATGGGCATACAGGGTTCCTATCCGGCCAAGGTTGTTGAGGAGGGCCGTTTGACGGTATCTGCGAGAAAGTTGTACGAAATCGTGCGTGAGTTTCCGGAAGGGGTTATTGACGTGTCAACCGATGAGAGCAACTGGGTGATTATTAAATGCCAAAAGAGTCATTTTAAAATTGCGGGACTCCCACCACAGGAATTCCCAAGTCCTCCTTCTTATGAAGGGGAAATCACGGTGCCGATTGATCCTTCATTACTTTCAGACCTTATCCGAAAGACGGTTTTCTCTTCGGGAGAGAACGATTCCAGGTATATCCTCAATGGTGTTCTGGTCCAGTTACAAAATGGGCCTGGAAAAAAGAAACTCCTGCGTTTGGTGGCGACGGATGGGCATCGTTTGGCTATCGCGGAAGGGGCGGTTAAATGCTCTTTTGAGAGAGAAGAGCAAGGTATTGTTCCAAGGAAGGCTATTATGGAGATAAAGAAGTCCCTTGAAGAAGGAAAAGGGGGGAAAGAAGGGTCAGACGAGGCAAAAACGGAAATTCCTGAACTGGTATTTGGAAAGAATCAACTCATTTTTAGGCAGGGGTCGTTTATTATCGCGACCCGGTTGATGGAGGGAAACTATCCTAATTACAAACAGGTCATTCCTGTTGGGAATAATATCAAAGTCACCACCCATAGGGAGAGTCTTGAAGGGGGCTTGCGTCGTGTCTCCCTGCTTGCCCGAGAAAAGACGCTTGCCGTTAAGTTTAATTTGGAAAAGAACAGGCTTCTCTTAAGCGCAAGCAGTCCAGAAATTGGGGAGGCGAAAGAGGAGATCGAGACCGATTTTTCCGGAGAGGAATTTGCGACCGGATTTAACGCCCGCTACTTTATCGATATTCTTGCCGTTCTGGAGGGCGAAAACGTGGCGCTTGAGCTGAAAGACCCCTTCTCCCCCTGTTTGATTAAAGAGGAGGCAAGGGGATTCCTTTCCGTTGTGATGCCGATGCGCAGTTGATGTCCGTTGTGAAAAGACGGTTCTTCTCTCTTATTTAAATCAGTGATAAAAAAATGGCAACAATAGAACCTCAATACGATGAGGGGAAAATAAAGATATTAGAGGGTCTGGAGGCTGTTCGGAAGCGCCCTGCGATGTATATCGGCAACACAGGGATCGAGGGGCTTCACCACCTCGTTTATGAGGTGGTGGACAATTCGGTGGACGAGGCGATGGCCGGTTTTTGTACTGAAATCGATGTAATGCTTCATGTGGACGGTTCGGTAACGGTGGTTGATAACGGGCGTGGGATTCCAACAAAACCCCATCCAGATAAGAAGATTTCCGCGGCGGAAGTCGCCTTAACCTATCTGCATGCGGGAAGCAAGTTTGACAATGAAACCTACAAGGTCTCTGGCGGACTGCACGGGGTGGGCGTCTCGGTGGTCAATGCCCTTTCGGAGCGGCTTGAACTTGAGATCAAAAAAGAGGGGATGGTTTACCAGCAGCGTTATGAGCGCGGGAAACCTCTGGGGCCTCTTGAGATGACCGGAAAGACAAAAAAACGGGGAACGCGCATTACCTTTAAACCGGATCCGCTTATTTTCGAGCAGACCGATTTTTCTCACGATATTGTATCCCAGCGATTGCGGGAGCTGGCGTTTCTCAACAAAGGACTCAAAATTTCCATAGAAGATGAGAGAAGCGAGAAGCGCCAGGAGTTTTGTTACAAAGGGGGGATCGTCTCCTTTGTAGAGATGCTCAATGAAAACAAGCATCCGCTCCACAAGCCGATCTTCGTGGAGACCGAAAAAGGGGCGATCATTTTAGAGCTTGCCGTTCAATACAATGACAGTTATTCGGAAAGCCTCTTTTCCTTTGCGAATAATATCAACACGAAGGAAGGGGGAACCCATTTGGTGGGCTTTAAGTCGGCCCTGACCCGAACGGTGAATAATTATGGGGCGGCCAATGGACTTCTCAAAAATGGCGAAACGGTGACGGGAGAGGATGTGCGAGAGGGCCTGACCGCGGTGGTTTCGATTAAACTTCCCAATCCCCAGTTTGAGGGTCAGACGAAGACGAAGCTTGGCAATTCGGAGATTAAGGGGATGGTGGAGGCTGCGGTGAATGAAGCCCTCGGCGAGTATTTCGAGGAGAACCCTTCCGTTCCCAGAAAGATTGTTGAGAAGGCCCAGAATGCCGCGCGGGCCCGGGAGGCAGCGAGAAAGGCGAAAGAGTTGATACGGCGCAAGAACGCCTTCGATGGCGGCGCACTTCCCGGAAAACTTGCCGACTGTTCGGAGAAAGACCCTGCCCAGAGCGAGGTCTACCTGGTCGAGGGCGATTCAGCGGGCGGCTCCGCCAAGCAGGGGCGCGACCGGCGCTTTCAGGCGATCCTCCCCTTAAGGGGGAAAATCCTCAATGTAGAGCGGGCCCGTTTTGACAAGATGATCTCCTCTGAAGAAATACGCGTTCTGATTACGGCGTTGGGATGTGGCGTGGGAACGGAAGATTTTGACATTAGCAAGGCCCGTTATCACCGCATTATTATCATGACGGACGCCGATGTGGACGGCTCCCATATCCGAACCCTCCTTTTGACGTTCTTCTACCGGCAGATGACCCCTTTAATCGAAAAAGGATATATCTATATCGCGCAGCCCCCGCTCTTTAAGGTGAAACGTGGAAAGAGCGAGCAATATATCAAGAATGAGGCTGCCATGCGTGAATACCTGATCGGCATCGCCGTTGAAGAGGTGCGGCTCTATCAGGAGAGCACAGGGGGATTTGTCTCTGGGGCGAGGCTTCGATCTCTCTTGAAGAAATTAACGGCCTACGAAGGGCTCATCGATCATTTCGCGCGAAAGCAAATGGATCCCGACCTCCTTCGGGTTATCACCCAGGAAAACCTGGATCGCGATCTTCTGCGCGATCGGGGACGTCTGTCCGCCTTTTTAGAAAAGACGCGACAATCCTGGTCCTCCTCTTATCCCTCATGCCCCTTCACCGCCGAGGTGAAAACAGACGAAGAGTACAAGTCGCATCAGATTGACGTGCTTATACAAAGGAGCGGGATCTCCTATCCCTTTAAGGTTAATGAAGAGATGGTCAATTCCCCGGAGTTTCGAGAGCTGAAAAACCTTTCCCCCAGGGGGATCGGTCTCGGCGTCCCTCCGTATCGTATCAGCGATGCCGATGGAGAAAGGGAATATCCCACCGCCGCCGCGGTGATTTCGCATATCCTGGAGCGGGGGAAAAAGGGGCTTTCCATCCAGCGTTATAAGGGGTTGGGAGAAATGAATCCGGAGCAGTTGTGGGAGACCACCATGAATCCTGAGGCACGGTCCCTTCTGAAGGTGCAGCTTGAAGATTTGGTGGAGGCGGAACGTCTCTTTTCCGTTCTCATGGGGGATGATGTGGAGCCCCGGCGCGCCTTTATCCAAAAGCACGCCTTAGAGGTGAAGAACCTGGACATATAACAGGCTGCTAAAAAACGCGCATCATGGAGGGACTGCTCAAAAAATTTAAGATGCAAGGAGTCCCCTTTGCGGCTTCGCCGCGTTAGAGATTTTTCATGCCGATGATTGACAATATCAATTTAGAGGCCGAGATGAAGTCGGCCTACATGGACTACGCCATGAGCGTGATCGTCGGCCGGGCCTTACCAGATGTCCGAGACGGTCTAAAGCCGGTCCACCGTAGGACCCTATTCGGCATGCACGCCATGGGACTCGCCCCCAATCGCTCCTATCGCAAGTCGGCGAAAATTGTGGGCGAGATTATGGGAAATTATCATCCACACGGAGAGTCTTCCATCTACGACACCCTCGTTCGTATGGCGCAGGATTTTAACATGCGTTATCCCTTGGTGGATGGCCAGGGCAATTTTGGCTCGATTGACGGCGATCCCCCTGCCGCGATGCGCTACACGGAGGCGAGGCCCACCTGGTTGGCCACCGCCTTGTTGGAAGACATCGACATGGAGACGGTTGATTTTGTCCCAACCTACGATGAATCCCAGAAAGAGCCGACGGTGCTTCCCACTAGGGTCCCCAATCTATTGATGAACGGTTCTGCCGGCATCGCCGTTGGTATGGCGACCAATATCCCGCCGCACAATCTTAGTGAGCTGGTGGAGGGGTTGATCCTTCTTTTGAACGATCCTGATATAACCGTCGAAGGGCTGATGCAGGTGATCAAGGGGCCTGATTTTCCAACGGCCGGTTATATTTATGGCGTGCAGGGGATCCACAACGCCTATCAGACCGGTCGCGGGTCGTTGGTCTTGCGGGCCAAGGCGGTGATTGAGTCCAACGAGCGGACAGACCGGGAGGCGATTATCGTCACCGAGCTCCCTTATCAGGTGAACAAGGCGAGATTGATTGAGAAAATGGCCGAACTGGTTCGGGATAGAAAGATAGAAGGGATTTCTGACCTTCGGGATGAATCGGATCGCGATGGAATGCGAATCGTGATTGAGCTGAAGCGGGGCGAGATGGCGTCGGTCGTCTTAAACCAGCTTTACAAATATACCCCGATGCAATCCTCGTTCGGCGTGATCATGCTGGCGCTGGTTCATAATCAGCCCCAGGTTTTAAATCTAAAGCAGATGCTTCAGCCTTTTATTGACTTTCGCCGGGAGGTCATCGTTCGCAGAAGCCGCTTTGAGCTTCGTCAGGCCGAGGCGCGCGCGCATATTCTGGAAGGGCTGAAAACGGCGCTCGATCATCTGGATGCCGTGATCGCGCTGATTCGGGGCTCCCGATCACCGGAGGAGGCAAGGACAGGTTTGACGCGGCAGTTTGCCCTTTCCGATATTCAGTCGCAGGCGATTCTTGACATGAAGCTGCAGCGGTTGACCGGATTGGAGCGGGATAAGCTTGTCGCGGAATACCGCGAGGTTTTACAAAAAATTGAGGCGCTCACGACGCTTCTTGCGAGTGATGCCTTGATACGGAAGGCGATCCACGACGAGCTGCTGGCGGTGAAAGAGAAGTTTGGCGATGCGCGCCGGACCGAAATTGTTCCTGAAACCGACGAGATCAATATTGAAGACCTGATCGTACAGGAAGAGATGGTGGTGACCGTTTCGCACACCGGCTACATTAAACGGAATCCGCTCACCCTTTATCGAAGTCAGCGCCGTGGCGGAAAGGGAAAAATTGGAACCGGTCTAAAGGAAGACGATTTTGTCGCGCATCTTTTTAGCACCTCCACCCATCACTATCTGCTCTTTTTTACAGATGCCGGCCGGGTCTATTGGTTAAAGGTGTATCAGATTCCGGAGGCCAGCAGGGTATCCAAAGGAAAGGCGGTCATCAATCTCATTCAGGTGGGACCGGAGGAAAAAATCGCGGCGATTCTCCCCGTGGATCAATTTAAAGACGGCACCTTTGTCGTGATGGCGACCAGGAAGGGGCTGATCAAGAAAACCGCCTTAAGCGCGTACAGCAATCCGCGCGCCGGCGGCATTCGGGCGATTAACCTGGAAGAAGGAGACCGTCTGGTCGCCTCTCGGCTCACCCTCGGCAATCATGAAATCTTGCTGGGAACGAAAATGGGGCTGTCGATCCGTTTCCCCGAAGAAGAGGCGCGCGCGGTGGGCCGGGTCGCAACCGGCGTGTGGGGCATTCGTCTTCAAGAGAATGATGAAGTGATTAGCATGGAGACGCTTCCCCCGCAGAGCCGAGCGACCATCCTGACCGTGACGGAAAGGGGATACGGGAAGCGGACCGCCCTTTCAGAGTATCGAACACAAGGTCGTGGCGGACATGGCGTTATTACCATCCAGACGAGCCCAAGAAACGGCAACGTGGTTGCTGCGTTGCAGGTGGATGAAGAAGACGACGTGATGCTGGTGACCACCGACGCTAAAATTGTTCGGTTTTCCGCTAAAGACATCCGTGTCATCGGCCGCAATACGCAAGGGGTGCGGTTGATCGATTTGGGGGAGGATGGCAAGGTGATCGGCGCGGTCAGACTGGCTGAAAAACACGAGGAAGAGGTTGCCGGAGAAAATGGAGGCGAGCCTTAAGACGGTCAGATGGAAAACAGGCTGTAATCGCTTTTATGAATTATTAACTGGCTCATAATAATAGAATTGACACTCTTGAAATGTGATGATGAGACAGTTATACAGGGGTAATGGAGCCTCCCCCTTACGCGCGTTGTGCGCGCTGAGTATAAGCGGTCTTATGTACAGACAATAATGAGACCGTTTATATGTCCGGCGCGGCCGCACTTTCGCTTTATTTGGCGCTTCCGGATGCAGCGTGGGTTTCCTATGTTCAGCCCTCAATGGGAGGGGCAAGGTGATGATGCGCCCTTCTACCCACGCTAAAGCCGGATGAGCCCTTTATTTAGACCTAACCGAATATCCTGAAAAGGCGTTTCTTACCAAAAACTACAGCGTTAAAGCAACCGCCTACCCGCTGATTTTATTCCGTTCTCCTTATCTTTTTTTCAGATGTCGTTTGATCGCCTCTCGGACGCTGGTCCGCAGCTCTCCATCGGGAAGCGGCGATAGGTGTTCTTCGACAGCGGCATCGGATATGGCTTCGCCATGGGGTAGCGGTTCCCCTTTGATTGGGTTTACGGTGGGGGGAAGTGGTCCGATTTTAAAATGAAGGGAGTAGACCGTGTTTCCCTCCAAAAACCGGTTTACTTTTTCGATGATCTCTTTTTTCAAGAAAGAGAGCTGGTGCATCCAGACGCCGCTATCCGTCAGGAGATAAAGGGTGTCATGCCGAATCTCCAGAGGATGGGTGTGAGTGGCCATCGGGAGGCCCGCAATCTCTTCCCAGTGTTCTTTGAGCGTATGGACGATGATCCCTTTCTCGAAGCCAAGGTTTTTGGCAAGTCCGTTTAGAATGGGCGAGATAGAGGTGGGTCTTTTTAGCATAGGGGGCTATTCTACTACATAATAAAGCGCAAAGTCGGCTTCTTCCCGAAGTTTCCCGCTCGGAGGAGGGAGAGTCTTTCCCTCATGGGGCAAGGCCCCTTCTCCGCCAGATTTGATAGAGGACCGGGTAGACCAAAAGCTCCATGATGAATGAGGTGAAAATTCCGCCGATCATGGGGGCGGCAATTCTGCGCATCAGGTCGGAGCCCGCTCCGGTAGACCATAAGATCGGCGCTAATCCTAAAAACATCACCGATACGGTCATGACCTTGGGGCGAAGACGATGGACGGCCCCTTCAATAATCGCTTCTTTCAATTCGCGCATCGTGGTCATTTTTCCACTGGCCCGCCGCTCTTCATAGGCGAGGTCGAGATAGAGGAGCATTAAGACCCCCGTTTCGGCGTCTAAGCCCATCAAGGCGATCAGACCTACCCAGACCCCAATACTGATGTTGTATCCGAGAAGGTACAATAGCCATACCGCTCCGACCGCGGAGAACGGAACCGCGAGAAAGACGATCAGGGTTTTCACCGCCGAGCCGGTGTTCATGTAGAGGAGAAGGGCGATCACAAAGAGGGTGAGCGGGATCACGATTTTAAGATGTTCTTTGGCCCGCAAGAGATATTCGTATTGACCGGCCCAAACCAGAGAGTATCCTGTGGGAAGCGGGACCATCTTTGCGACCTGCATCTGGGCCTCCCTCACATAGCCCCCGATATCGGAGCGTGTGGTATCGACGAAGACGACGCCGGCCAGCATTCCGCCTTCATTTTTCACCATGGGCGGCCCCTCGGAATAATGAATCTCGGCAAGCTGACCGATCGGAACCTGGGCGCCGGAGGGGGTGGGGACGAAAACCCGCTTTAGCTTTTCAATATCGTCTCGAAACTCCCTCGCGTAGCGGACATTGATCGGATAACGTTCCCTTCCTTCCACGGTTTGGGAGATGTTCATGCCGCCGATGGCCGTCTCAATGACCTCCTGAACCTCCCCGATGGAAAGGCCATATCGGGAGACCTCCTGTCGGTGGATGTCAAAATCAAGATAATATCCTCCGATGACCCGCTCAAAAAACGAGGAGCGGGTGTCGGGAATCTGGGCCATCACCCCTTCGATCCGGCTTCCGATATTCTCGATTTCGTTAAGATCGGGGCCTAAGATTTTTATTCCGACGTTGCTTCGTATCCCTGTGGCGAGCATCTCGGTTCTTGTCTGGATCGGCATCCACCAGATGTTCGCGATGCCGGGGAGTTTGAGCTTTTTGTCCATCTCGGCGATCAGCGCATCCCATGTCATCCCCGGACGCCATTCTCCTTTTGGTTTTAACGTGATAACGGTTTCCCCCATATTTAAAGGGGCCGGATCGGTTGCGGTCTTCGCCTCTCCGATCTTTCCGAAAACAGATTGAACCTCTGGGAATTCTTTTAGCATTTTATCCTGGAGGCGAAGAATCCGGGTTGCCTCCGTGATCGAGATTCCCGGCAGGGTGGTCGGCATATAGAGAATGGTCCCCTCATTGAGGGGAGGCATAAATTCCGAGCCAAGGCGAAGATAGACCGGAACGGTGGAGAGCGTCGCGATCAGGGCGGCAATCAACACCAATTTCTGATGGCGAAGGGCAAACTCAAGCAGCGGTTGATAGGCCCGCATCAGCGTCCGACTGATCGGGTGCCGCTCTTCCGAATAATATTTTCCCACCAGGAGATGATTGATGATCGATTGCAGCCACCCTGGCCGAATCCCCACAAACGGTTTCTGCGCAAACGACATCATCATAGCCGGGGTGAGCGTGATCGAAAGAAGCGCGGCGATGACCATCACCATGTTTTTGGTGAAACCGAGCGGTTTAAAGAGCCTTCCTTCCTGGGCCTCGAGGGTAAAGATCGGAATAAAAGAGACTGCTATGACCAGGAGGGCAAAGAAAATGGAGGGTCCCACCTCTTTGATCGCTTGCAAGCGGATTTCCCGGGGAGTGTTCATTCCTCCATGGGATTCGGCGCGTTCGAGCTTTTTGTAGGCGTTCTCCACCTGCACAATCGCTCCATCAACGAGGACGCCGATGGAGATCGCGATCCCGGCCAACGACATGATGTTTGAGGTCAGCCCGGCATAATACATCGGAATAAATGAGAGAAGGACGGCGATCGGGATGGTTAGAATGGGGATGGCCGCGCTCGGGATATGCCAGAGGAAGAGAAGGATTACGAGGCTGACAATCAGAAGCTCCTCGGTCAGGGTCCCTTTTAGGGTTTCAATTGCCCGCCCGATCAGGTCGGATCGGTCATAGGTGGCGACGATCTTGACCCCCGGGGGGAGGGAAGGCTCAATCTCCTTGATCTTTTGCTTCACCCGCTTGATGACGTTGAGGGCGTTTTCCCCATACCGCATCACAATGATCCCGCCGACGACCTCCCCTTTTCCGTCCATCTCGGCGACGCCGCGTCGAATATCCGGGCCGATGGCGACCGTCGCCACATCCTGAACCCGGATGGGCGTTCCTTTCTGGTCGGTTCCGATGGAGATGATCCTTATATCCTCCACAGACTTAATGTAGCCTAAGCCTCTCACCACATATTCGCGGCCGCCCTGTTCAATCACCCTCCCCCCCACGTCGTTGTTGCTGGCTCGGATGGCCATAATGAGATGATTCAGTGGAACGTGAAAGGCGGCCAGTTTATTGGGATCGATGTTCACCTGATATTGTTTGACGAACCCCCCGATCGAGGCGACCTCGGCCACGCCGGGAACCGATTGGAGCCAGTAGCGTAAAGTCCAATCCTGAAAAGAGCGAAGCCCGGCGAGGTCGTGCGTTCCCGATTCATCCACCAAGGCATACTGAAAGACCCATCCGACTCCCGTGGCGTCCGGACCGAGCGTGGGGGTAACCCCTTCCGGCAATTTCGAGGCGACCCCCTGCATATATTCCAATACACGGCTTCGGGCCCAATAGAGATCGGTGCCGTCCTGAAAGATCACATAGACAAAGGAGAGACCAAGCATCGATTGCCCACGCACAGACTTCACCCTGGGCGCTGCGATCAACGAGGTAATAATGGGATAGGTGATCTGATCTTCAATGAGGGTGGGGCTTCTGCCGGGCCATTCGGTAAAAATAATGACCTGCGCGTCCGAGAGATCGGGGATGGCATCGAGCGGGACGCGCCGCAGCGCGAAGAAGGCCCAGATAAGCAGAAAAAAGGTGAGCGTGAAAACCAGAAGTCTGTTTCTCGCCGAATATTCGATAATTTTTTCAATCAACGTAGACCCCTGTTGTTTGGTCTTTTATCATCTGTTCAAGAAAGAGATTACATCCCCGGCATTCCTGCCATTTCACTGACGACATCCAGAACAAATTTCTCCCGAATCTCCGGCTTCCCGGGAGGCGTGACAAAAACGGTGACCTCCCAAATCCCCGGCATCCCGAATTTGACTTTTGCCTCAAAGTGGCTTCCCGTAAATAAGGCAGGCACTTTAACCTCCTTCATTCCCGGCATCGGCATGGTGTAAGAAAAGAAGACCACTGCCTCTTTCAGAAGTTTTCCAGAAGAATCGAGCGCCTTCAGACGAAGAAGGTTCGCGCCATCAATCGGCGGGGAAGGTTCGGTGAATAAGGTCAACGTGAGGGTTCCCGCCTTCCGGGTCTGGGGGCCTTGCGTCTTAGGCGTTTTTGCCTCTCCCGTCCCCATTTTCATCCCCATCTCCATCTCGCCCATCTTGGCCTGCTCCATCCGGATTCCCCCCATACCAAGAGAACCCATCATGTCGGACGAGGCCATCAACTTGCTTTCAGAATCAATCAGAAAGTTGGCCGAGGTGACGACCCGCTCCCCTTTTGTGAGCCCTTTCGACACCAGAGATTGGCCGTTAATCCGCCGTGCCTGAACCTCTCTGGGCTCATACATTTCCATCCCCTTGTCTACAAAGACGATCTGACGCAGACCGGAATCGAGAATGGCCGATTCCGGTACCAGAAGCCCTTTTCCAACCTTGGCATGGAATTCGACATGGGCAAACATCTCCGGTTTTAATCTTAATCCTGGGTTGGCAAGTTCCAGCCGCACCCGCGCCGTCCGTGTCTGGGGGTTCAAAAATGGATCGATAAAGGTGACGCGCCCTTTAAATATCTCGCCGGGTAAGGCGGCGACGGTCACGTGGGCTAAAACCCCTTTTCTGATGAAAGAGATCTCCTGTTCATAGATATCCGCCAGTACCCAAAGGGTTGAGAGATCCACAATCTCATAAAGCGTCATCCCGGGGCTAACATGCATGCCGGCGACCCCTTCTTTTTTTGTCACTACCCCGGAAATCGGGGCATGGATGGTCATGTCGGTTTCTGGCTCTCCGCGCGCCTCAAGCTCCTTGATCTGCGCCTCCGTGATATTCCAAAGGAGAAGCCGCTTTTTGGCGGATGAAACCAATGTCTCGCCGATCTGTCTCACCTCCGTCATGGGGCTTGCGCCTAAGCTCTGTTGGCCCTTTCTGGCCAACAGGTACTCCTGTTGGGTCGAAAAAAGATCCGGAGAGTAGAAGGTAAAAAGCGGTTCTCCCTTCTTGACCTCCTGTCCTGTGAAATTGACAAAGAGATCCTGTATCCATCCTTCTACACGGGTGTTGATCTGGGCCAGCCTGCGCTCATCGTAGGCCACCTTCCCCACGGCGCGAATCACCTTGACCGCCTCGCCTTCTTTCACCTCGGTTGTTTTTAAACCAATCAACGCTGTGCCCTCGGGGGTGAGCATCGTGGTGGCCTGTCCCGTCTCATTGATCCCCATCGCCATTCCTTCCATCGGCGCTATTTCTCCTCTTTTTGAGGACTCCCTTTTCTCTTTGGTGATTGATTGTTGAAAGACAAGATAGCCCCCGATCAAGCCGATGACCAATAACAGGGCGCTGATCATTTTCCACTGCGCTCTTAAGGTACTCATATTCACCTCCTGCGTAGGCGCTGTTTTATTGTGTCACAGAGCCTTATTCCAATGCCTTCCCCATCACCCCTTCAAGCTCCGCCAGGTTTTTTCTCATGTCGATCAAGGCGCGATAATAGGTCAGCTCAAATTCCTTGAGATCCTTTTGGGCTGCGATTAAGGTGAGGAAGTCGTTTTTTTTTGTTTGGTATCCCGCAATAGCTGATTCCAGAGATTGCCGGGCCAGAGGAAGAATGCCCCCATCGTATAATGTTGCAAGCCGTTTTCCCGCCTGATACTTTGTGATCAGATCCTTTATGATCAAGCGGGTCTCATTTAAGGCGGCTTGATACTCCGAGTGCGCGCGCGCCGCTTCGGCCTCGGCCTCGCGGATTTTGGATTGATGCTTATTCCGATTAAGCCATGGGAGATTTATCTTCAGGGAGGCCATCCACCGGTTCGGACCGGCGTGAACCTGCCAATAGGCCACCTCCGCCATCAGGTCGGGAAGGTAGGCCTGCTCTGCTAAGGAAACCGCCTCCTTTCGGTGTTGGATGGAAAGGGCATGGATACGAATTTTGGGAGAGGTTTCCACCTCTCTTTGCAGGATCTCTTCCTGGGGTTCAAACATGGGTGTTCCCGTGATCTGCGGCGTACCAAGCAATAACTGCGGCGGACGGTTCATGATCGTATGAAGGCGGGCGATGGAAAGCGCGCGCTCTTGTTCCAGCAAGGTGAGCATATTGGAAAGATCAAGTAAGGCGACCTCGGCGCGTAAGAGATCCTGCTGGCCGACCTCGCCAACGGCAAATTTTTCCTGGGCGATCTTGGAGAACCGTCTGGCAAGCGTCACCTGTTCATGGTGGATTTCCAGTCCCTTGTCGGCAAAAAAGAGGTCGTAATAGTTTTTCTTGGCTTGCGAGACAACCCTTCGCTCCACTTCGCGTGATTCTTCTTCCGCCAGCGCTGCCTCAATGGTGGCCAATTCTCTTCGCAGCTCCCTTTTCCCGAAGAATGGAAAGGTTTGGGAGAGGGAAAACCAGGTTTCATCGGCCTCTGTAATATTAAGATTTGAAGGAATGGACCATTGCGTCACGCCCGCTTCTGGATCGTCCAGGGCGGCCGCCTGGGGGATTTTCTCCCGTGCGGCCGTGGTTTTCTGTCTGGCAGCCAGAATTTCTGGATTTCTCTCGATCACCTCATGAATCACCTTATCAAGGTGAAGCGGCATCTTTTTATCTTCGCCGAAAGCGACATCTGCTGGCGTTAAGATGAGGGCTAAGTACAACACGGCTTGGGTCAATGTCTGTTTCATGGAAGGAACCTTTTTGTAAAGGGCGAACGGATCTGTTGACGGGGAATGCTGTCCCGTAACGACGATACAACGATGGGAGATAAAGATTTAAATCAGGAGCGTTCGAAGACGAAGATAGAGATCGTTATTGGCGTAAGGCGCAATCGTTTTTGGGGCTTCTTGCGAAGAGGGGACAAATAGAGAGAGTGGATTCGTAAGAGAAGATAAGAAGTCCCGCGCCAAAAGAGGGAGGGGGCGAGGATTTTCTCTTGCGTGGAGAGATTGCTGCTGGTCGGATAGGTTGCAGTAGCGCTCGGCCGCCTCTTCCATTGGGGCCTCTTTGCATGGGGAGGCGCAGCAATCGGTTGCAGCCAGGGCAGAATCGGGAAGCATACAGGCATTAAAGAACGAAATGGCCGAAAACATGATTCCCCATATCATCCACCTTGCGCCTTTTTGCCTCATTGTATCAGCCCCATCAACCAACTCCACCAACGCTACGTATGGAGAAGTCTATTCGTACAACAGGCAAAATGTCAACATGCCTGTGCGGAAACACCCTGTCGTTTCCTAAGAAAGCCGAGGATTCTAGTTTGACACCATGCGATCAAATCGGTTTCCAGTGTTCTTCGAACTTGCCGTTTTTTGTAATCCAGACGATGTAGGGAGAAACCTTCACATCTCCTTTCTGGTCAAATTCAATATGGCCGACGGCGCCGGCATGTTTCATATTGCGAATGGTTTCAGCGATCTTTTTTCCATCGGCGGTGTTGGAGAGGGAGATGGCGGAAAGGAGAATATTGGCTGCGTCGTAGGCGTAGATGGCGTAAGGGGCGAGTTCGTTTCCATATTGGGCCTTGTATTTTTCCAGGAAACCTTTTGCCTGCGGCATTTTTTCAGGATCGGGGGTGAATGTTAGGTAAGTTCCTTCAGCGGCGGCCCCCGCAATCTCAATAAATTTTGGATCAATCACGCCATCGCCGCTCATCATCGAGACGGCGAGACCCACCTCTTTTGCCTGTTTTGCCAAAAGCCCCCCCTCCGGGAAGATTCCTCCAAAGAAGAATAGATCGGGGTTTTTATTTTTAATGGTTGTGAGTATGCCGCGAAAGTCTTTGTCGCCCTGGGTGATGCCGTCATAATAAACCACCTCGATCCCTTGATGAAGACCGAGATTTTTTTTCAATTCGTCGGCCAGTCCCTGGCCGTAGGTGGTTTTATCGTGAATAATGGCCACGCGTGTCGCCATAAGCTGTTTTGCAATAAAGTCGGCAGCCACTTTTCCCTGTTGGTCGTCCCGGCCACAGACACGAAAAACGTTCCAGAACCCCTGATCGGTTACTTTCGGATTGGTTGCGGAAGGGGTGATCATCGGGATGGCCGCGTTGTGATAAACCGAAGAGGCTGGAATCGTTGCGCTGGAATTAAAATGACCGACCATTCCGACAATGCCAGATAAAACCATTTTGTTTGCAACGGAGACGGCCTGTTTAGGATCGTGTTGATCATCGCCCACTTCCAGTCGGACCTTCTTCCCCAAGACCCCCCCCTTTTCGTTCCATTCGTTCACGGCCAACCGCGCCCCGTGCTCCACATCGCCGCCTAACTTGCTTTGATCTCCCGTCATCGGACCGGCCACGCCAATCACAATCTCCTGACTGACCTTCTGGCATCCAAACAGCATGACCCATAGGAAAAGAATGAAAGCCCTTTGAAACATCGTCTCCCCCTCGCTAAATGCCGACCCGCGTTTTACATGGGTGAATAACGCTCCTAATACCATAAATGCTTACGTCAGGCCAAGAGGAAAAAGTTTGCGCCATGTTTGTAAGGTGAACAGACCTTGACAGGGGCATTGGCAGACGTGTAGGAGTGGTGTATCCCATTTCCGGAAAAATCTGAGCCAGAGATCGGATGCCGACAAGGGATGATGGCTAAAGAGCCCATTGTAGTCGCGTCTTAAGATCGGTTTGATAAAACCCACGGTCATAAAAAGGAGGATGTCATGAAGGGAAGACTGATCTATCCTATTCTTCTGTTGGGGATAATGTTTTTTGGGGGTTGTGCCGCCCTGAATACGGCAACAGGAAAGACAGAGCTTGAAAAGAAGATGGCCGACACGGAGAAACAACTGGCTGCTTCCAAGGCACAAGAGGTCAAGCTTTCGGATGCCAATGCGAAGCTTGAGCAGCAGTTAAGCGCGGAGAAGGCAAAATATAATCGGGATGTACAGGAATTCGAGAAAAAACTCGAGATGGAGAAGGTGAAAGTAAAAGGAATGCCGGTTATGCTTTTTTCAGGCGACATCGTTTATGAAATTGCTATCGAGGGGTTTAAGGATTACAGGGCAAGTCTAAGATATAGGTCGCTCCTTGATGAAACATTCAAAACGTCTTTAGACCAGTTCGAGGCGGGCAAAGGAGGAGACCCCGTTATGTTGGGGATCTTAAAGGAGATCGATGTATCGAATGACAGGTTGATAAGCCCCGATGAGGCGCTCCGTTTTAGGAAAATGCAAGAAGAAAAATACAGCGCTGGAAAATAAATGGGCAGTCTGGGGAAAACTTCTGATGGGGCGCGGATGGCCTCCTACATCAAGCGGATCGCGACTGGTCCCCAGAGGAGTAAGGATTTAACCCGAGATGAGGCTAAGGATGGAATGGCCCTGATCTTGGAGCAACGCGTTTCGGAGATTCAGGCGGCCGTATTCCTGATTGCCTTGCGTATGAAACGCGAGACCGACGAGGAAAACCTGGGGGTGATGGAGGCCCTGCGAGATGTCACGATCCATGCCACGGCAAATGTGCCAGAATTGGTCGATCTTGCGGACCCCTACGATGGATTTGGCCGACATCTCCCCTCCTCCCCCTTTCTTCCGGTGGTACTGGCCTCCTGCGGTCTGCCGACCATTTCGCATGCCTGTTTGCAGGTTGGCCCAAAATATGGGGTGACCCATCGGCAGATTTTGGCCTTTGCCGGCGTTCGGACCGATCTTACACCGAAACAGGCGGCTGAACGCGTTGGGAATCCCGATGTGGGATGGGCCTATATGGATCAGGAACTATTTTGTCCTTCGCTGCACAAACTTGTTGAGCTGCGAAGGCTTATTGTAAAACGCCCTTTAATCTCTACCTTAGAAAAATTATGCGGTCCGGTTAGGGCGAGTGGGAGGAACCACCTCCTGGTCGGTTATGTCCACAAAGGGTACGAGCAGCTTCTGTCTCAAGTCGCCCGCCATTTGGGATACGATTCTTCAATGATTATCCGAGGGGTGGAAGGCGGAATCATTCCTCCGTTAAATGAGCCGATCGATTGCCTCATCCAAAGAAAAGGGGGAGAGGGCCATACGCTCCGCTGGGACCCGAAAGAGGCGGGTATTCTCTCGACCCATCGGGCTGTTCCGCTGCCTGCGCCCTTGTCGGAGGGAGTGGAATCGGAAGAGGATGCAGAGGCCGTAGAGGCGGCTGTCCCTTCCAGCGAAACACTCGCAGAAGCTGCGGCCTCGGCCGGGCTTGAGGCGTTGTCAGGTGCCCCCGGCCCTACCCGCGATTCGCTTATTTATGCCGCGTCGGCGATTCTCTATTCTCTTGGGAGATTTCCAACCCTGGGCGAGGCGGCCGCTTTTGTCCGTCTAAGGTTGGATTCAAAGATCGCCATGCAACACTTCGCATGAAACTCAATTGTGTGTGGGCGGTCTTTAATGCAGAAGATGGACTTTGTTTCGGCAGCCTGTTAGCCCGACTTACGCAGTTTCGTTAAAAACCGCTTCTTTTTTTTT
>CAYJWQ010000002.1:8658-68404 GCA_964373895.1 uncultured Nitrospirota bacterium | reverse complement strand
TTTCACCCTCTCCCTAACCCTCTCCCATCAAGGGAGAGTGAACAATTAGATGTTCTCTATCGCTGTTCCTGGACGCAATCATTCCCTTGACATAGCAATGAGGGATATGTAGAATCGCGCCGTGGTGATGAATAGATGTAGGCCTTTTTTCTTCTTTGTCCTCCTTCTGGTCATGGTAGTTCCAGTGGAATCTTCATGGGCAGAGCGACCCTTTCTCGCAACAGAAAGGGCGATTCCGCTTGAGCGGGGACGCTATCGCCTCGACACCGGCATCGCCATCGATCACTATTCGTCCCGGAAAAACCAGACGACCCTCACTCCAGAACTTAGATATGGGCATAGTCAAAACCTGGAATTGAGAGTCTCGGCCTCTTATCTGTTTGGCGAGGAAGATAGCGATCACAAAAATAATATTGGAGATCTTTTCTTAAAAAGTAAAATCCGCTTTTTAAAAGGGAGAGTGGCCAATCCCCTTTCCGTATCAGGTCAACTCTTTATAAAGCTTCCGACCGCCGGGTTTGACGCCACCTTCAACACCAGCGGCGAGGCTGATGTCGGCGTCCTGGCCATCGCAAGCAAGGAATTCATCCCGCTCATCGCCCATATTAACCTTGGGTATGCCCTCATCGGAAACTCGCCTAAAGATCAAAAGACAAGAGGGGATATGCTGTCCTATGCCCTGGGGATGGATTTTACGACCAGGGAAGAATTTCTAACACTCTTTTTAGAAACGTTTGGCAGGAAGGAAACAGGAAACGCTGCTACCAGAGGTCTCTGGAGCGTGGCGGGAGGCGCTGCCTATCAGGCAGAAAAAGATATCACCTTTGATCTATCCGTTGGATTTGGATTGAACCACAATCAACCCGACTACACCATTAATTCTGGGATGACTTATATCTTCCAGTAGGACGTTTTAAGAGCGCACCCTTACCCGTTTCGATCATCTCTTCAGCATGGCGTAAGGTAATGGGGGTAATGGTAACACCGCCAAGCATCCTGGCAAGCTCTTGTACCCTCTCTTCTTTAGTCAATTCTCTGACAGAGGCAGAGGTTCTTCCCTCTGTATACATCTTCTCTACAAAATAATGATGGTCTGCAAAGCAGGCAATTTGCGGCAGGTGGGTAATACAAAACACTTGATGATTTTTGGATAGTTTCAATAACCGTTTTCCAACCATTTCAGAAATTCCCCCGCCAATTCCTGCGTCAATTTCGTCAAAAACCAGCGTCGGGACAGGATCCACTTCCGCTAACACCACCTTCAGCGCCAGCATCATCCGAGACAATTCCCCTCCTGATGCAATCAGGATCAGACCTTTTGGCTTCTCACCCGGCAACGCAACCATAAATTCGACTTGATCAATGCCGTTTTCTGAAAGGGGTTTTTTAACCAAGGCGATTTCAAAATGGGTCTTTTCCATTCCGAGGAGATCGAGCTCTTCCTTCACCCTTCGCTCCAGCCTCGCTTTTATCTCCTCTCTCTTTTTGGAAAGGGCTTCCGCCTCTTCTTGGCATTTTATTCCTGTTTGATCAAATTGAAATTTTATTTCCCGAAGGCGGGTATCATCTTCGGAAATGCGCGCAAGGTCGGCCTCTAATTTTTTTCTATAACTTAAAATGGCCTCAATCGACGATCCATACTTCTTTTTTAAGATTCGAATCACAAATAGACGCTCCTCCACTGCCTGAAGGCGATTTGGATCACAGTCCACGCCATGCAAACGTTTTCTTAATAGGGCGGCCAATTCCTTAAGATGAACCTTTGATGTCTCCCAGAGCTCTTTTTCCTGCCCCGCATCGGCCGTCGCCTCATCTATATTTTCAATAAAACCGCCCACTTCATCCAGTCGGCTTAAAATCGCCCCCTCTTCCTCCGACAAAATGGCATACCCTTTTTGCGCCATCGACACAACGATTTCCCAGTTTTTTAAAATCCGCTCTTCCTGCTCCAACGCCTCATCTTCTCCCGGATGGAGCCTGGCATCGGATATCTCTGATAACTGATATTGCAGCAATTCCTCCTGGCGTTTGCGCTCCGATGCAAGCCTCTCTAAATCGCTCCGCTCTCTCAACAGTTGGCGCCAAATCCGATAATTCGCGTCGAATCGAGACCGCTCACTCACCAACTGGCCAAAGGCATCCAGCAGATTTCGCTGCCAATCGAGGTCAATTAGATTATGATGCTCATGTTGACCATGGATCTCGGCAAAATTTCTTCCTATTTCTTTCAAGGCGGAAAGATTGGCCAACGCGCCATTTAAGTATGCCCGATTTTTACCAGACCGGGAAAGAACCCTCTTTAGGATGAGGGTATCCACAGAGGGATCGTCTAAGGGCAATCCACCGTGGGAATGTGCGGTAGGATCAAAACGGGCCTCTAAAACCGCCTCTTCCGACCCATGGCGGATTTCATCCTGGGAAGATTTTCCTCCAAAGATAATAGAGAGGGCGTCAACCAGAATCGACTTTCCCGCGCCCGTTTCTCCGGTAATGATATGAAAGCCCTCTGAAAATGGGAGTGTCATCTCATCAATAATGGCATAGTCTTTAATATGGATTTCTCTCAACATAACCGTTACTTAGAGAGTAGCGTTTCAATCTTATCTTTGAATTGTTTTTTAGAGGCAGCCCCAACTATTTTATCCACCACCTTTCCCTCCTTAAAGAGTAAGAGGGTGGGGATACCCATCACCTGATACCGGCTGCCAATATCCGGATTCTCATCTGTGTTTAATTTGCATACCTTTATTTTTCCACGGTACTCCACCGCCAACTCTTCGATCGTAGGGGCAATCATTTGGCATGGACCGCACCAGGGGGCCCAGAAATCAACCATGACCGATCCTGCAGATTTAAGGACTTCTTCTTCCCATGTCTGGCTTGTCACGTTTAAAGCGTCTCCCATCTTCTCTCCTTCATTTTAAGCAATGAAATGAAAAACCCCCACGAGAGGACTCTCATGGGGGAATTCACGTTACCATTCAACTGTATCTTTGTTTAATACATATCACCCATGCCGCCACCGCCGCCTGGCATAGGAGGCATTTTGGATTTCTCTTCGGGAATTTCCGCAACCATTACCTCGGTTGTAAGCATTAACGCCGAGACGCTGGCCGCATTTTGCAATGCCGTCCGCGTCACTTTGGTTGGGTCAATAATCCCTGCTTCGATCAGGTCGACATACGTTTCCGTTTCTGCGTCAAAACCGATCGAGTCTTTTTCTTTCTTAACACGCTCGACCACCACGGAGCCTTCCGCGCCCGCATTTTCAGCAATTTGCCGAAGCGGCTCTTCCAGGGCCCGACGCACAATGGCCACACCCAGCTTCTGGTCGCCTTCCACCTTCAACTTATCGAGGACTGAAATAGAGCGGAGCAGGGCCACCCCGCCACCCGGCACAATTCCTTCCTCCACCGCTGCCTTCGTGGCATGAAGGGCATCCTCGACCCGAGCCTTCTTCTCTTTCATTTCGACTTCGGTCACCGCGCCCACATTGATCACGGCCACCCCACCCACAATCTTGGCTAGACGCTCCTGAAGTTTTTCCCTGTCATAATCGGAGGTCGTCTCTTCAACCTGGGCCTTAAGTTGCTTCACACGCCCTTGAATTTTGTGGGTATCGCCCGCCCCTTCGACGATCGTCGTATTGTCCTTGTCGATCGTAATCCGCTTCGCGCGGCCCAGATCGGACGCTTTGACATTTTCCAGTTTCAAGCCAAGATCTTCCGAAATGACTTGCCCGCCGGTCAGTACGGCAATATCCTCAAGCATCGCCTTCCGACGGTCACCGAAACCTGGGGCCTTCACCGCGGCAACTTGAAGCGTTCCGCGCAGTTTATTCACCACCAAGGTCGCGAGCGCCTCTCCCTCTACCTCTTCCGCAATAATCAATAACGGTTTCCCCATCTTGGCGACTTGTTCCAAGACCGGCAGAAGATCTTTCATGGTGGAAATTTTCTTCTCGTTGATCAGGATGTAGGCCCCCTCGAGCGAGACCTCCATTCTTTCGGAGTCTGTCACAAAGTAAGGGGAGATATACCCTCGATCAAACTGCATTCCTTCCACCACATCCAAAGACGTGGTCATGCTTTTCGCCTCCTCAACCGTAATCACGCCATCCTTGCCGACCTTCTCCATGGCTTCAGAAATCAAGTTGCCAATCGTCTGATCATTATTGGCAGATATTCTCCCAATCTGGGCAATCTCTTTCTTGGATTGGCACGGCCTTGAAATTTTCTTCAGCTCTTCCACCACCGCTTCCACCGCCTTGTCAATACCGCGCTTAAGCTCCATAGAGTTCGCGCCGGCCGAGACATTTTTGATCCCTTCCTTGAAAATAGCCTGGGCCAACACCGTGGCCGTAGTTGTGCCATCTCCCGCCACATCGGAGGTCTTGCTTGCAACTTCCTTCACCAGCTGGGCCCCCATATTCTCATACGGATCTTTCAACTCGACTTCCTTCGCAACCGTTACACCATCCTTGGTAATCGTCGGGGCGCCAAATTTCTTTTCTATTACCGCATTTCTACCTTTGGGGCCGAGTGTCGCCTTAACCGCATCATTTAACTTATTCACCCCTCTTAGGATACTCGCCCGCGCATCTTCACCAAACAACAACTGTTTTGCCATTTCGCTCCTCCTTTCTTAAATGCCAAATTTTTAGGCAAGAATACCTAAAATGTCCTCTTCCTTCAGGATAAGATAGTCTTCTCCATCCAGATTAATCTTGCTTCCTGAATACTTATCAAACAAGATGACATCACCCACGGCTACATTCTTTACCTCGCTCCCGACTGCCTCCACCTTTCCCTTCTGAGGTTTTTCTTTCGCATTATCCGGAATATAAAGGCCGCCCGACGTCTTTTCAAGTTCCCCTGAATAACTAACAAAAACCCGCTCTTTGAGCGGCTTAAACTTCACTGCCGTTTTCTGCGCCATTGCTTCCTCCCTTACAGCGTACGTTATATCACCATTCATAACGGCCACCGTTGCAACCGTTACGTTCTCTTCAGAAAGCTGAAGCCCCTACCATATATACCACCTCATGGGGAAAATCAAGCCCACACATAAAATATTTTTCTTCCGTATCCACTGGTGGGACATCAAGAGAAAATTGGCAATTCCTGTATAGGGGGGGCTTTTTCATCCATTTCTTTGCGCAGCCCGTTTTGGAGGGAGGTATTCAAAAACCTTTCCACTTTTGAGAAGATCGATTGCCCTTTGCAATTGAACATCTTCGCCCCTATTAGAGGGTGATTCCTGGGGGCCGCTTGGATTTTCGACGGGTTGTTGAACCGTCTCCTCCTTCTCCGACGCCGGTTCGTCCTGCATGTGCCGATCTAAGTCTTTTTCACGAATAACGGTCTGGGTCTCTTTGACCGCAGCCGGTTTAATAAGGACGTCGGGGTCGATCCCCTTATTCTGAATCGACCGGCCATTGGGCGTGTAATACTTTGCGGTCGTCAGACGCAAGGCCGACCCGTCTGATAAGGGCAAGATCGTCTGGACAGATCCCTTTCCGAAAGTTGGAACGCCCACGATAACGGCCTTTCCCAAATCTTGCAAAGCGCCCGAGACAATCTCCGACGCGGAAGCGCTCCCTTCGTTCACCAGGATCACCAATGGAACGCCCCTTAACGGACCGGGATTTTTGGCAAGATACTCCTCCTTTTTCTCGGACCTTCCTTTCACGGTGACAATCATCTGTCCCTTCTCGAGGAATTGCCCCGTTACATCGACCGCCGACGTGAGCAGTCCGCCAGGATTATTTCTTAGATCCAAAATAAGCGAACGCACATTGATGCCTCGCAATTTTGAAATCTCCCGCGCCAGGTCGCCAGCCGTCTGTTCCTGAAATTGGGTGACGCGTATATAACCGATGTCCGTATCCAAAACTTTTGATTTAACGCTCTTAACGCGAATAACATCACGGACCAAGTTAAAGACGATCGAGCCTTGAATATGTTCCCGTTGTATGGTCAGGCTGACCTTGCTCCCCGGCGCCCCCCGCATTTTGTTAATGGCATCCATGAGCCCCATTTCTTTCGTCAAAGGATGGTCATCCACTTTTAGGATAATGTCTCCCGGTTGAATCCCGGCTTGATCGGCCGGCGTCCCCTCGATCGGCGCGATGACGACCAACTTGTTATCCCTCATCCCGATCTGGAGGCCCAACCCCCCAAACTCGCCTTTCGTATCGACTTGAACCTCTTTATAAATGTCAGACGACATATAGACAGAGTGGGCATCTAACGCCTGCATCATCCCCTTGATGGCGCCATAGACCAACTCCTTACTTTTCACAGGCTCAACATAATTCCTCTGAACCGTTGATAAAACCTCCGCAAAAACTTTCAGATCCTCATAACCTTCCGTTTCCGCCAAAACCCCGGTCTGCAGCCCCCTTTCAATAAAAATGCTCATACCAAAAGAGACCAGCAGGATCGCGATCAGAAAAGCGGTTTTGGCCCATTTGTTTACGATCATTTTCGCGTATCTCCTTTTTCTCTCTTCTCTGGAAGCCAAATTAACGGATCTAACGGTTCTCCCTGATGTCGAATTTCAAAATAGAGGCGCCCCCCCTTGGATAGCCCCGTCTCTCCCACGAGGCCAATGGTTCTATTTTTCTGCACCCGCTCTCCGACAGAAACCATCAATTTTGACAGATGGGCATACATGGAATAATAATTTTCACCATGGTCGATAATAATGACCATCCCATATCCTTTAAACCAGTTGGCGTAAACGATACTCCCATCATAGACGGCCCTTACCTCATCTCCGCGAGAGGGGGCAATCTCAATCCCTTTTCGGAAGATATAGGTGTCAAATTTAGCATGTTTTTGACGGCCAAAACGCCCCACGACCTCTCCATCACTCGGCCAGCTTAAATGACCTTTTCCGCCTGAAAACTTCTCTGGCAGGGGATGTTGCAGCCGCTTCCTCTCCTCCTCCATCTTTTTGAGCATTGCCTGCAACTGCAAAGAAGACTCATCCAGTTCCGCTAAGGCCTTTTCATAGAAAGCCCTCTCATCGCGAACGCGGGTCAGAAGGATATTCTTATTTTTTCTCTCCTCACGAATTTCAACAAGTTTTTGGGCCAAGGCCTCTCTCTCATACTCCATCTGTCGTTTAGTTCGGATAATCTGAACTCCCTTTTCCTCTAATTGGCCATGCCGTCCCTTAAATAAGGATAACATCTCCCCTTCTCTTTTGGCAATTATTTTAAGGTAGTAAAAACGTTTCAGGAAATTCGGATAATCCCGCGAGTCAAACAACGTCTTGACCACCGCATTTTTTCTTTCCTGATAGATCATACGGAGACGCTGGGAAATGAGTCCTTTTTTCTCTCGAATTTCCCCATTAAGTTGTACAATGGCGCTCGAGAGATTTTCCATTTCTTCCTCTTTCTCCCTTATTTTCAGCTCGATGAGGGAGGCCTCTTGTTGACGGACACGCACCTTGTGATCCATCTCTTCCAACAGAGAAAGAATGGAGGCCTCTTTTTTCCTTATTGCAGCATCTTTCTTCCGCTTACCTTCCGTTTCCGCTTTTAATTTTTCCAGCTCCTTCTTCGCCTTCTGAACCTGCTCGCCGAGCGGGGTAGGTTTCTCTACGGCAAAAACAGAAATAGCGTTAATGACATCCAATAACAGGAGAAGGGAGAGTATCTTCTTACCTTTTTCCCACATAACCTATCGCACGTATCTTCAAGAGGCGCGTCGATGAAATAACACTCCCGATTCCTCCTAAAACCCCTGCAGCGACAATCACCCCAAACGAAAACGGAAGCGGGAGAAAATGCAGTTCCATAACGCCGCCAATCATTCCCCCCGCCGATTGAATCGATGCCTTAGACAGGTGAAATAGGGCAGAGAGCATCAGGACAGAACCGCAGCCGCTAAAGATGCCTATCAACGCGCCCTCCAGGAAAAAAGGGGTTTTGATAAAACTGTCCGTCGCGCCGAGGAGTTTCATAATATCGATCTCTTCCTTACGATTGTACATGTGCAGTCTTACGGTATTCGCGATAATCGCAATCACCGTGACCGACAAAAGACCCCCGATTCCCACCCCAATCATTTTTAAGAGACTTAAAAGCGCATGTAAACTTTGAATCCATTCCGAACCATATTGCACCTCCTCCACCTCGGGGAACGCACGGAAACGGTCAACCATCTCTGCAAGTTTTCTCGGTTCCTGATACTCCCCTTTCACCTTCACCTCCAACGAGGCTGGAAGTGGATTACCCCCCAGATTCTTTATCAGGGCCATATCCTTAAACTCCCTCTTAAACAGGTCCAGGGCATCTTCCTTGGAGATATAACGAAAAGACAAAATCCCTTTTTCCTCCGATAGCTTCGCTTTAATGGAACGAACAGCATCCTCTTGAGCGGAATCACTTAAATAGATACTCAACTGCACATCTTCCTGCATGGCCACAAGAACTTTTTGAACATTATGATAAAAAAGGAGAAAAAAAGAGAATAGCATGAGCGTCAGACTCAAAGAGAAAAGTGAAAAAAAGACCATGACCCTGTTGATCTGGATATTCTCCAACGCCGTTTTTAAATAATAGATTAACCGTCTCACGCAGAAAGCCCCTGGGAAACAATCCTCCCTTGTTGCAAAAATAGCGTTCGTTTGGATGCCTTAGACAATAGATGCCGGTGATGGGTCGCAATAATCATGGTCGTCCCTGCCGTATGGACGTTTTTAAATAGCGCCATAAGGTCAGAAGAGAGCGCCTCATCCAAATTTGCGGTCGGCTCGTCTGCCAACAAGAGCGTGGGACGGACAACCAAGGCGCGGGCGACCGCG
The DNA here is from genome assembly GCA_964373895.1 of uncultured Nitrospirota bacterium. Lineage (GTDB taxonomy): Bacteria > Nitrospirota > Nitrospiria > SBBL01 > SBBT01 > SBBT01. The sequence goes on along the minus strand of CAYJWQ010000002.1, from coordinate 59,584 downwards.
ACACGCTGCTGCTCCCCTCCCGAGAGAGAGACCGGGTATCGTTCATGTTGACATTCAAGCCCCACCATCTTTAATGCCTCCGGGACACGGCGCCTTATATCTCCCGACGAGGCGCCCATCATTTCTAAGGGGAGCGCAATATTTTCATAAACGGTTTTACGTTGTATCAACTTGAGGTCCTGAAAAATAAATCCCATATTGCGACGAAGGGCTGACCGCTCCTTCTCGGATAGATGCGAGACGTTTTTCCCATTGATGAGGACCTGTCCCTTATCCGCCGGTTCTTCACAAAAAATTAGTTTTAACAAGGTAGATTTTCCCGCCCCGCTCGGCCCCACTAGAAAGACAAACTCCCCTTTTTCAATATGCAAATTGATATCCTCCAGGACAGGCCGATTCTTTCCGTAGTATTTGTGGACATGAAACATCTGTATCATCGCCGCCACCGCTTCATACAACGCTTAACATTGGGCTTGTGATAGTTCAAAGGCGTTCTGGATGAGCTCCACATGAACGCCTTGCAAGTTTTTTATAATGGAGACGACATCAAAACGGCAAGCGCATGAATCAATCTTATTGCGCGACAGGTAGGCAAGGGCCACCCGCCCCATCCTGGCCTGCTTCTTTAGATCAACGGAATGCTGTGGCGTTCCAAATCTATCTTGAGACCGCATTTTGACCTCCACAAAGGCCAACGTCTCCCCATCTTTTGCAATAATATCCAGCTCTCCAAACGCCGTCCGGTAATTGCGTTGAATAATTTTATAGCCACGCTTCTTCAAAAAATCAGAGGCCATTTCCTCCCCTTGTTGACCGGTCATACGATCACGCCCCGAAACGTTTTCCTGTGAATCCCGCACGGACCAAATTCCTTGATCTTTCTTAGATGCTCGCCTGTCCCGTACCCCTTGTGGAGATGGAAGTTGTATCGAGGGAATTCTTCGTGATATTGGCGCATCAGCCGATCCCGCGTCACCTTGGCCACCACCGATGCGGCAGCGATGGTCGCTGATAGATTGTCGCCATGGACAATTCCCTTTTGGGGAATGGAAACGCGAGGGAGGGTTAAGGCATCGATCAACAAATAATCGGGCTTTACCGCAAGTTTTTCTATGCCCTCTTGCATTGCGGCAATGGTCGCTTGCAGTATATTTATTTCGTCAATAAGGTGGTTGTCTACCACCCCGATGCCAATGGCGAGGGCATCCTTTTGAATCTGGTCAAAAAAGATTTCACGTTGGCGAGGGGTAAGGAGTTTTGAGTCCCGGATACCGACAATAACATATCTTAACGGCAGGATGACGGCCGCCGCAACAACCGGTCCAGCGAGGGCCCCGCGTCCGGCCTCGTCAATGCCACAGATATGCCGATAACCAAGAGAGGCAAGTCCCTCTTCATAGAGATACATTTCAACGGGACGCCGGTATCTTTCCACAGGGAGGATATCCGTCACGGAGGTCTCCCACACTTTCGAGCAACCCGGACATCATGCAAGGATTTAGCAACGTGCTAGGAATGTACCTTGGCAACGGGCGCATCTTCCATCGAAGGGGTCGGTTTCTGTTCGGAAGGCGCGACTCTTTCTTTTTCAGAGATACGGGCAGCGCGTCCGGTCCGTGAGCGTAAATAATAAAGCTTCGCCCGATGGACCTTCCCTTCTCTCACCACGTCAATCTTACTGACAAAAGGAGAATGAAGGGGAAAAATCCGTTCGACTCCGACGCCAAAAGAAACCTTCCTCACCGTGAAGGTCTCACGGTTGCTCGTCCCTTTCATGCGAATCACGACCCCTTCGTAGACCTGAATGCGCTCCTTTTCTCCCTCAATGATTTTCACATGGACCCTGACTGTATTCCCTATTCCGATCTTCGATTTGTGTGATTTTAACAGATTTTTTTCAAACTGGGCTAACTGATCCATCGTATAAACTCCCCCTCTTTTTTCGTGCCCGATATCGCTTGCCCGAGCCATTGGCGATCCTCATCCGTTAAAGCGGCAGACGCTAACAGATCGGGCCGCTTGTAAAGCGTATTTAATAGAGACTGCCCCCTCCTCCAGCCGCGAATCGCACGATGATTGCCCGAAACAAGGACATCAGGAACCTTCATGCCTCGAAATTCACGTGGCCTTGTGTAATGCGGATACTCCAATAACGACGATGCAAAAGACTCTTCCTCAATGGAACCGCTATCTCCCAACACGCCGGGAATTAATCTCGCCGATGCATCAATCATCACCAGCGCCGCCATCTCACCGCCTGTCAGAAGATAATCGCCAATCGACACCTCCTCATGGTCGATGCCCTGCATCACACGCGCATCGATCCCTTCGTAGTGTCCACAAATAAAAACAAGGCTCCTCTCCTCTCGCGAAAAAACCTCCGCCATCCCCTGATTGAATATAGCGCCCTGCGGGGAAGGGATGATCATACGCACGCCTTCCCGTTCTTGTTTTATTCTGTCTAAAGCGGCGAAAATCGGTTCTGGTTTTAAAACCATGCCGGGTCCGCCCCCGTACGGCACATCATCTGTTATGCGATGTTTATCCGTCGCAAAATCACGAAGCGGGACAACGCGCACATCTAAAAGATGCCGCTCCCGGGCGCGCTTTAAGATGCTCTGTTGCAGAACAGGAGCCACCATCTCGGGGAAAAGGGTGATGACGTCGCACTTCATCATTCTTGGGCATCCCTATTAAAAACCTTCACCGACCATCTGGGATTATTCTAAAATCTCAAGGACACACCGCTTCCCAATCTTGGTGCCCGCGGCATTTAAAATGGTTCTCATGGACCTTGCCGTCCTTCCCTGCTTTCCGATCACTTTGCCTAAATCCTCCTGGGCCACCCTTAATTCAATGATGGTGGTCTTTTCACCCTCTGTCTCTCTCACAACCACATTCTCTGGCCTATCTACAAGCGACTTGGCAATGTACTCAATCAGCTCCTTCATCGATGCCACCTCCATGCGTGTTTTAGGCAAGGCAAAATCGGCTATCGGGTGTTTGATTCTCTTGCTTTTTTAAACAATTGCGACCTGCTGAAAATGGTCTTAACGGTCGCGGATACACCGGCCCCCTTCTTTATCCAAGAGAGCGCCCTCTCCTCATTAAACTTAACCGCCATCCCTGTCTCCAAAGGATCGTAGCTTCCAAGGATCTCAATAAATTTTCCATCTCTTGGAGATTGAGAATCAGCGACCACAATTCGGTAAAAAGGCCGCTTGTGCCGACCCATACGCGTTAATCGAATCGTAACTGCCACAAATTACCTCTCTGTTAAATAAGGCCCAAAGGGCTTAGGTTGATAATGTTTGCCAAATAACGACTCAGAGTTTGTGAATTAATCTGCTCGCGACGATTTCTTCACAAACTCTCAACACCCTTCATTAGAAGGAAGTCAACATCCTGTGTAATCCCCTTCCACCACTCAATTGTTTCACTATTTTCCTCGCCTGGTGAAATTGTTTTAAGAACCGATTGATTTCCTGAACGGAAACCCCGCTCCCCGTTGAAATTCTTTTCTTACGACTTCCATTGATGATATCCGGATCGTGTCGTTCACGAAGCGTCATCGAGGAAATGATGGCATCTATATGCCGGATTTCCTTTTCCATTTCCCCCTGTTCAGGACGCACCTTCGCGCCCTTTAAGCCTGGGATCATATCCAACAACTGCTCAAGATGGCCGATCTTTTTAAATTGCTTCAATTGGATTCTGAAGTCATCCAGTGTAAATTGTTTGCCGCCAACTTTAAAATGACCGTCCGGCGCCGAGTTTTTTTCCGCCAATTCGATGAGCGAAAGGACGTCGCCCATTCCAAGGATACGGGAGGCCATTCTCTCGGGATAGAACCGCTCCAGATCATCCGGCTTTTCTCCCATGCCAATAAACTTAATGGGGGCCCCGGATATCGATCGGATCGACAAGGCGGTGCCTCCCCTTGCATCCCCCTCCATCTTCGTTAATATGATACCGGTCATGCCGATCCTCTGGTGAAAGGTTTGGGCGACCTGCGCCGCCACTTGACCAGTCATTGCATCCGCAACAAACAGGATTTCGTCTGGAGACAACAATGTCTTCGCCAGGACCAGCTCTTCCATCAACAATTCATTTACCTGGTGCCTCCCGGCCGTATCCACAATAACAAGATCAAAACCTTGATCTCTCGCCATCCGGACCGCCCGCTGCATCACGTCTATTGGATGCTCTGGCGGATTCTCTTTCGGACTCTCTTTAAAATCGGGGGAGACCACTGAAACTCCCATCGCCTCTCCCAACGTCTTAAGCTGATGAACAGCCGCCGGACGATGCAAATCTGCAGCAACCAGCAATACATGTTTCCCTTCTTTTTTGTACCAATTTGCCAGTTTTCCCGCAGTGGTCGTTTTCCCGGATCCTTGAAGACCCACCAACATCACGATGGCAGGGAAGGCGGATAGAACAATAGGCGCCGCTTTTTCCCCCATCAATTTGGAGAGCGTTTCCCAAACGATTTTAATCACCTGTTGACCAGGGTTGAGCCCCTCTAAAACCTCAACCGTCACCGCTTTTTCGCGAACAGATTCAATAAAGGACTGGACCACCTTATAATGAACATCCGCCTCCAAGAGCGCCATTTTCACCTCTTTAAGCGTCTGTTCAATCACTTGGGGTGTTAACAGTCCCGCGCCACGGACTTTTTTAAATATCTGATCAAGCTTTTTTGTTAAATTTTCCAGCATCGTTATGGATATGGAATCCGAAAAACCTGCATATTGTATGGAGATTATTACGATAGAGTCAAGACAATAAAAAACCCCGTCTAAGGCAACGCATCTTGCTTTTCCTTAATCCGGGGGTAGTAAATAAGTTATGGATAAACAGGGCCGCCGAAAGAAGCGCGCATGCCCTCAAAAAAGCCTGCTGTTTTTATGCAGCAGGCTTTTTTGCAATCTTACGGAGCTGGTTCTGCAGGCGCAGGCGCTGCAGCAGGCGCTTCCGCAGCAGGCGCAGCAGGCGCTTCCGCAGCAGGCGCAGCAGGCGCCTCCACTTTCGGCTCTTCCTTTGGTGGAGTTCCATAGCAGGCTGCCAATCCAACAGAAATAAGAACGGCCCCCACGAACTTTACCCAATTGGTCATCTCAATTTCCCCTTTCACATCACAGATTCTTAATAAACACAACGCAAAAGACACGTCGTACAACTACCCCCTCTCATAGGTATCTTGATCGGGGGCTTCTTTGTAACATATCGTTCTCAAATGTGTCAAGCTTGAAATTCATTTATGAAATTCATTTACAAAACAGGCCCCATACATTATAGTCAAAAGCCATGCTAAAAACGCTCGACCGCTATCTTGTAAAAGAGATGTCCGCCCCTTTCCTCCTCTCTATCTTTGTGCTCACCTTTCTCATTCTGATTCACCAACTATTCAGGTTGATGGAACTGGCAATCGACAAAGGAGTGGACTTTATCAGCATCGCAAAAATCTTTCTCTATCTTCTCCCTTCATTTTTTCTCGTAACGCTTCCGATGGCGATGATCTTCACCTCCGTGACAACCTTTCACCGCCTCTCCCTGGACAACGAAATTGTTGCGCTAAAGTCCGCAGGCATCGGGATGCGCCGCCTCATGTATCCTGTCTTTTTTTTCTCTCTCTTTGTGGCGCTCCTTACCCTGACGATGGGACTCACTGCCCAACCATGGGGAGGGACATCATTTAAATCACTTGCGCTCAACCTCCTAAAGAGGAACGCCTTCGTCACGCTGGAAGAAGGAAGATTCAACGGAGTCTTTGAAAATATGGTCATTTATGTGGAATCGATGCCGACGTTTACTGAAATGAATGGCGTCTTCATCTACGACGCAAGGAAACCAGGCATGCCGATCCTCGTCACGGCTCAAAAAGGCATTCTGGTGACCGACACAGAGAATCACGCCGTTGAATTACACCTTAAAAATGGAAGCCTTCATCGAAGGGGCGAAAACAGTCCCAACCACCACCGGATGACATTTTCCACTTACGATTTTAAAATCGAGTATGCCTCTTATATGCAAGAACCCACCGGAAACTCGGATACCCCTTCTTATGATGAGATTAAACGGAGGGTTGAGACCTCACGCGGGAAAGATATGCGATTGCTTCGTCAACTTTCCGGATTCTATAAGAATTTTTCGCTTTCGCTCGCCTCTCTTGTCCTCGGCATGGTGGGCATCCCCTTGGGAATCCTATCGGGCAAGCTTGGACGACCAGGAGGATTTATCGCGGGCATGGGGGTTATCCTGACGTATTACCTACTGAATGTCTTCGGGGATTTCCTGTTATCCGCCCGGATTGTCACCCCTTTTCTCTCCGTCTGGATTCCCCATTTGGTCCTCGTTCCGTTCAGCATTTATCTGCTCGTTGTCACCGTCCTGGAGTCGCGCTTGTGGCCCTTTCGATTCACAAAAATTTAAAATGGCAATACTTACCAGGTATCTCCTCAAAGAATTTATAAAGATTTTCCTCATTGTTCTGGCAGCCCTCACGCTTGTTTATCTGTCGATTCATTTTCTGGAAAAAATAAGAAACTTCACAGAGCACAACGCCGCTTTCGTCTTTGTGCTCCGATACTTCCTCTATAAGTTCCCAAAAATAATTGCCGACGTTATCCCGCTCTCCTTCCTCCTTGCCACCCTTTTTACCGTAGGAAAACTTTCAAGGAACAACGAGGTCATTGCCTGCATGAGTGCCGGGGTAAGCGTTTTTAAGCTGACGCTCCCGCTACTTTTTCTTGCCGCGATTGCAAGTGTGATTCTATTTTATTTAAACGGCACCCTGATCCCAAAAGCGTCAAGGGTAGCCAGGGTTATCCAAAACGAAAAAATTGAAAATAAACCTCCCGGTCTCACGCTTATCCAGGACAGAATCTGGCTCAAGTTCAATCCTAGGACGCTGTTAAGCATCCAACTGGTCGAACCCGAGAAGGAGCGCATGTCCGGTGTACACCTATATTATCTGGGCCGTGATTTTTCCTTCGAAGAAGAAATTGAGGCCAGATCACTGAAATATGAAAATGGCAAATGGATTTTATATTCAGGAGTCCATAAAAATTTCCGATCATCAGATGGGACAATCCGGATGAAAACATTTGATCAACAACCCATTCTGTTGAACCAAACAGCCGACGAGATACTACAGGATGCCGTGGAACCAATCGAAATGACAGATGAAAGACTTCAAACCTATGTAGACCGGCTTACAGAAGATGGATTTAACGCAAACAGATATCGGACCGACTTAGAAGGGAAGCGCGCTTTCCCTTTTGCGAATTTTATTATGGTTCTCCTCGGAATTCCCTTTGCTACACAACATCGGCGGGGCGCCGGCATCATTCGCGGAACAACGATTTGTCTATTAACCGGGCTTGCTTACTGGGTGGTATTCTCAATCGTGATTTCACTGGGGCATACAATGATCCTGACACCCTGGCTTGCCGGCTGGGGGACAAACCTGTTGTTCCTTTCCATTGGAATGTATCGGTTCTTAAATATGAAATCGTAATGGCGGTTATTGACAATCGGCGCAACCTTTGATATTTTCCTCGCCTGTTGCCGAGATAGCTCAGTCGGTAGAGCAGAGGCCTGAAAAGCCTTGTGTCCGCAGTTCGATTCTGCGTCTCGGCACCACATCATTGCCGGCATAGATGCTATCCTGACCGATCGTTACCGATTGCCGTGTCGATTCCGAAACAAGGCTCCCTTGCCAATGGTCGTTTGATTATTATAGAATGAATTACCGAATCGACCTCTCCTAAAATTAATGAAAGGAACCGTAATGGCAAAAAGAGCCACCGTCTGGATCGTGATCCTCGCATGGATAATCTGCGTCCCTTCTCTTGCAAACGCAAAAGAAGGGCGGGGAAACGGGATTGAGTTTCTGGAAGAATTGCAAAACACCATTATCGCCCTGGCTGAACGTGTCAAGCCAAGCGTCGTTAATATTTTCCCGGTATCCGAAAAACCCCATCCAACCGGCCGTCCCGACAAAACACCCCACGGGACACCGCGCGGGAAATCCCCTGAAACCCCTCCCGGATCAGGATCGGGCGTTATTATTGATAAAGGCGGCTACATTGTGACCAACAACCATGTCGTTGGAGACGCCGAGGAAGTTGAAGTGCGCCTCTCCGATAAGACAAAATATAAGGGAAAGATCATCGGGAGAGACTCGGACACCGACCTGGCGCTCGTAAAAATAGAGGCAGCAGAGGACCTTCCATACGTTTTAATTGGAGACTCCAGTAAGGCAAGGGTGGGGCAATGGGTGATCGCCGTCGGGAATCCCTTTGGTCTGGATCGGACCGTCACACTCGGCGTTATCAGCGGATTGGGGAGGGAAAACGTCAACCTATCCCGTTATGAAGATTTCATTCAAACCGATGCCTCCATCAATCCAGGCAACTCGGGAGGGCCTCTTTTTAATGTCCGCGGAGAGGTGATCGGAATTAACACGGCGATCATTAATTTTGCCCAGGGAATCGGTTTTGCCATCCCTTCCAACATGGTTCAGACGGTGACCACGCAATTGAAAATGAAGGGGAAGGTGAGCCGTGGCTGGCTCGGCGTCGGCATTCAGCTTTTGACGCCGGAGCTTGCGCTCAAGTTTGGCGTAAAAGAGGGAGAAGGGGTCCTCGTAAACGAAGTCTTCGAGGGTGATCCTGCCCACAAAGCCGGCATGCTCCCTGGCGACATTATCCTGAAGGTAGACGATAAAAGCGTCGATACCCCTAATACCTTAGCCCGCCTTATCGCCAGCTTTGTGCCAGGAAACGTCACACATATCGAGGTGATGCGGGAAGGGAAGAAAAAGATATTGACCATTGAACTTGCCGAGAAAAGAGATGAGGCGGTCCCCGTCTCGCTGCCCAAACGCCCTGAAAACTACTGGGGATTCAACGTGCAGGATATAACGCCCGAAATAGCAGAGCGGTTTAAAATTAAAACCGACAAAGGGGTGATCATCACGCAGGTGGAAAATGGTGGACCCGCGGAATCGGAGGGCCTAAAGGAGGGGGACTTAATCAAAGAGATTAATAAGGTCAAGGTTAACAACGCGGAAGACTTTACGAAGACGGTTGAAAAAGCGAGTAAGTCTGACACGCTCCTCTTGCGGGCCAGCCGCGATAACCGCGCCTTTTATGTCCTGTTAAAACCGAAGGAAAAGTGATTGGTTACGCGCAGCAGACCCTGTTTCGCCCCGCCATTTTAGCGTGTGAGAGCGCCTCCTCGGCAACCTTCACAATGTCGCTTAAGCTTTCTCCATCGCTGGGACAGTCCGAAATTCCGATACTGACCGTCAGCGCGCCAGCGGGCAGCATCTCTGTCTTTGGGAAGGGATACGATGCAATAATGATTCGAATATCCTCGGCAACCGATGTGGCGCTCTTCTTATCGGTGTCTGGCAGAACAATGGTGAATTCATCCCCTCCATAACGGCATACAATATCGGCGACACGCACCCGCTTCACCAAGAGGGTGGCAATCTGCTTTAAAACCTCATCCCCCGTTAAACGGCCCAACTGGTCGTTGTAGTTCTTAAAGTAATCGATATCGATGCAAACAAGAGAAACCGGATGACGATATCGGACCGATCGGAAACCCTCCATTCCCAAAACCTCTTCAAAGTGTCGGCGGTTGTACAATCCGGTCATGCCATCTCGAATCGAAAGCGCCCCCACCTCTTCGTAAAGCCTCACGTTTTCAATGGCAATTCCCACAGATGACGAGAAACGGACAAGAATCTCGATCTCCCTGCTGGAGAATACATCTATGGAATCACTGAACATGCCCAATAAACCGTGTTGCTTCCCACGTCCGAACACCGGCTGGAAGACGGCCGCCCTGACAGAGGTCATCGCCATGAAGGTCTTCTCAACATAGGAGATCATACCGGAAACGGAACAATCCATCTTCTCGGGAAGTGAAATCGCCAGATCACTTAAAGCCAACCGGTCAAAACCGTTTTTCGCCTCTGGCCGCAAGAGATGATCCGATTCCGAAAACGACCATAGGATAACCGGGTGAAATCCAACCAGACGGGAGAGGCTTACGACAGATCGCTTATAAACGTCCATCAGATCGAGCCCGGAGAAAAGCTCCTTCTCCGCCGCGTAAAGTGAGGAGACATCCTGTGAATATTGGACCCTTTCCTTATAACCCTCATTCAACGCATGATTTTTCCCCTTCAGGTCGAAAGACAGCTTTTTTCGTTCAGCAACTAAGGAAAGTTTATCCGTAATCCGCCGAATCATGGCTGAAACCAGCCTGATATCATCAACAGGTTTAATCAAATAATCGTAGGCCCCCTGGCAAAGCGCATCCATCGCGTACGAAATCAGGTTGGCATCAGCGACAACAATGACCTCTGTTTCGGCATTTTTCGCTTTGATCGCTTTTAAAAGGGGTAACTCTTCCAGACCCAGTACGGCAATATCCGCAAGGACAATTTCACACTGGCGCAGATTCAGTAAGGAGAGCGCCTCCTCGGCCGACGCGGCCTCCACCACATTCCCTGATATCTTCTTGAGGAGTTCAACCATCATGGAGCGGAAAGCGGGTGAACCATCAACCACCAAAATAGACAGAGCTGTCGTATCCAAATATCACCTCTTGCAAGGCCTTTCCGAAGTGAACGCGGAAAAGGCCCTATTGTGTCACAGAACCTTAAGTATTCTGGGGATCGGATCGGTTATTCTCCCCACCGTATTCCAGCCTCTCGTGAGAGAGCGCCTCTTCCAGGCCATTAGACGCCCCCTCCAGAACAGGGAAGGTTAAAATAAAAGTTGCCCCCTCTCCTTCCTGGCTTTCAACGCGAATATGGCCCCCATGTCCTTCAATCATACCATGCGCAACAGATAGCCCCATCCCCTTTCCTAACGGTTTAGTTGTGAAAAAGGGCTCAAAGACCTTTTGCTGCATTTCTTTTGGGATTCCATGGCCTGTATCGGATATAAGAAGCTTCACCCTGTCCGCCTCATGAAGGGTGACGATCTTAAGCCGGCCGCCATCGGCCATGGCCTGCTGCGCATTAATCATTAAGTTCATTAAAACCTGCATTAACTGGTTCCCGTTCCCATTTATTTTCGGAAGAGGGTAGGCCAGCGTCTTTTCTATGATCGTTCCATGATTCACCAGCACAGGCTCAATCAGCGACAGCGTTTCGTCAATCACCTGATTCATATCGGTCGGAAGAAACTCTACGTGCTCCTGTCTTGCAAACCTCATTAATTTCTCGATAACGTTTTCACACTCTTTCGCCTCTTTCTCAATCGTCAGAAGACCTGTCTTTAGCAATCCTTCCGGGGCGCCTTTTTTCAGGGCCAACTGGACATGCGTCAATATTCCCGCTAAGGAATTTTTTACTTCATGGACGATGTCGGCCGCCAACTGCTCAAACGCCGCCATTCTTTCGGATCGCAAACCCGCAGAGTGGGCGGAATTGAGTCTCTCCTCCCGCATTCTTAACGCAGACGCCATCCCATTAAACGAAGCGATCAGAAAACCTATCTCATCTCTTCTTCTCGCATTCAAATGGGCACTAAAGTCGCCGTTTGAGACAAGCGATGTCATCTCCATCAGGTTTTGAATCGGACGGGTCATCCGCATCGACCAAACAAGACCGACCAGCGAGGAGAAGACAAGAAGAGCCAAGGAGACCACCAGGAGGGTACGGATCAATGGTCCGACTCCCAGATAAGCAACCGCTTTAGGGGCCTGGACGATGACCCCAAGCCGACCCACCTTGGCGGGGGCGTACATGCCAAGATAGGAGACCCCACTCATCTCATACTCCAGCGGCCCTGACAATTCCCTCCCTTCTAAATACGCCCTCACAACAGGGATATTGGAAAAGCGCTGGCCCTTTAAGATATATCCCATCACAGGATGGGCAATCAGCGCCCCCTGCGCGTCAACCAAAAAGGTTTCAAAGCTGTTTGTCCTCCCAACCAAGCCAAGGAGTTTATGAAGATGGATATCCGCGGAAAGAGTATGTCGATCAGGGCCGATCATCACCTGATAGGCCATCGTAAAAGAAGGGAGCGTCAACGAGAGGGTCGAATTTTTGAGAATGATTTCATCTTCCTTTAAGAAACGCATCGCCTGTCGCTTTCGGTTTCGGACGAGATCAGTTTTTTCAACCCCCACTTCATTAAGTTTATCTTCGTTATAGACCGTTACTTGTTCGTTTCCGTCACTGTCGGAAAAGGTCACCGATAGGATATCGTTAAAACGGCCAAAAAGCCGTTTTAACGACTCATCCTTCCTGGTTTCATCGAGGGTCTCATCAAGAAGGGAGAGCAAAAAGAGATCCAGTTGTTGTTTGTAGGATTCAAGCGTGACATCGGCCTCCCTGGCCCTTTGATGGGCCGCGGAAGAAACCATGTCAAGAATGTGGACCGACCGCTCCTCTCGAATGCGGACACCCATGATGACGGCGACCACGCTGATCGTCAACGTCACCAAAAACAACAGTATCAACAATAACTTTAGTCGAATGGACAACATGAAACCGAATTTCACCCTTTAGATTTCCCTTTTAAAACAGGGGATTTACCGCGTTTATCACGCCGACCCTTTGGAAGGGGTGTCACCTCTTCTTCTGGCTTTCGCATTACAACCCGTTTCTGTAAGATTGCATTTCCCTCTAAATCAACAGATTCCACCACAATTTCATTGTCTCCCAGCCTAAGAAGAACCTCCTTTTTAAAATGGCCCATCGCATCTACGGCCACCGACCTGCCATTTACATAGACCTTGCCGCGCGGATCCGACACCCCTTCTATCGATATTCTCTCCTCGGTAACGACAAGGCCGTCTTTTGGGGCGTGCAGATGGAGCATGGACGGAACCACGCTCCGGACAACCTCAATTTGTCTTGCGATGCTCCAGGGGCCCTCGGTCCCATTTTCGTCCAAAGCAGAAACGCGCCACCAATACGTCCCTTGTTTAAAGTCCTTATAAGAAAAGGTCGTGGCAGAAACCATTTCATCGTGAACCCGCTCTCGAAAGGTCTCCTCTCTGGCAATCTGTACGTGATAAGACATTCTCTGCAAGGATGGCGACCATGTGAAAGATACATTAAAGGGAAGATTACGATAGAAAAAGACGCCTCCCTCTTCCGGCGAAAGCAACAACACAGGGGCACGGAGCGATCGCGGCCCGGCGGGCGAACCTGCAATGCCAACAAGGGTCATCTGATTTTCCTTCACCACCACACTCTCTCCCTGGGCCTTTACCCTCACAACCCCTTTATACACCATAATGGATGATCTCTTATCCAATCCTACGCGAACCTGGAAATCAGCGGGGCGTGGGTGACTGCTGCCAGAATCGATCTTAGCCAAAGCAGTCGGCGTGGTCACCTCGATATCGGCATTTTCCAATCCACTTGCATCCATCTGAACACGAAGGCTCCCATAAGAGAGCTCCGCAATCCACTTCCGCCTCTTTGAGGCATCTTCCTTCTCCTTCAACATGACAAGCGAGTTTTCTTGAATATCGAAATAATCGCGCCCATTCAAGACAAGCACCGCATGCGATCCGCCCATGGTCTGAACGGCATCCATGTGATGGAGGTTGCCCCCTTCATACGCGCGGGACCAGACCCTTTCCTCGGGCCTTCGACTTTTTACCTCATTTTGGATAAAGGCCAGTCGCGCCACTGAAGGCATCTTCTCATTGGAGACCGCCAATGTCTTCTTGTCTGTCGTAAGCCCCGTCCCGGTCAACAGCGGTGGCGCAGAGGGAACAGCCTCTTTGAGCCAGATTTCCATGAAATTTGTTTCTGGAAAAATCCGGTTCATCCCAAAGAAAATAATGGCCAAGCAGCCCAGGAGACCCGTCACCGCCGCAGAAAGTTCAAACCAGAATATATGTTTAATCATCCGGTCAGCCTCTTCAAGGTGAAACTTCTTACGCCAAACGCCACGATTCCTGCTTTGGTGAGCCGCCCGGGACTCGAACCCGGGACACCCGCCTTAAAAGGGCGGTGCTCTACCAACTGAGCTAGCGGCCCGTGAAAGTGTGCAGTAATCCGCGCACATTTAACACCTTCTTAAAATAACTGTCAACTTTCAGGCTTTTTTGATATGTTTTAATGAGGGGAGGATCCAAGCCCCTTTGCGGCTTCGCCGCGTTAGGATAAATTTCTTACTTAGCCATGCTGGAAAAAATCCGTTCCTATTTAGCGTTCGAAAGACAACTGACCTCCCTGGCAGAGGAGATAAAGGGACTGAAGGTACAAATTCTTGGCCATATACTGATGGAATATCCCTTTTTTATGCTTACCACGCCAACGGGGGCCGGAATGAAAAAAATTCTTCTCTCGGGAGGAATTCATGGTAACGAGCCGGCAGGGGTAGCGGCCCTTTTAGACATCCTCTCCACGCTCAAGAAGGAACCCGCTCTTATAGAACAGTTTCACCTTACGCTCTTTCCCTGCCTCAACCCGTTCGGTTACGAACATCACACCCGAGAAAATAGTTCGGGAGTAGACCTAAACCGGCAATATGGCAAGCGAACGCCCCCCCAGGAGGTGCGTCTCGTACGCGCGGCGCTCATGGAAAAACGGTTCGACCTTTCTATGGAGTTTCATGAAGATATCGATACGCCCGGTTTTTATCTCTACGAGATCTGCGATGAGGCCCGGCATGCGGCAGGAGACATCATTGTCAAGGAAATTTCAAAAAAATATCCGATTAACTTACAAGCAGAAATAGAAGGGGCCCCGGCCGTCGGAGGCGTGATCAATCCGGAAGTTGCATCCTCTTTTTTCAAAAAAAGGATGGCCAGAAGGGGAGAATGGCCCCAGGCCATCTACCTTCACGATCAGGGAACTCCTCATTGTATTACCTCGGAAACGCCCACCTTTCTTGACATGCATCAACGTGTGGACATGCACCTGACTGTTTTTAAAATAGCGCTAAGGCTCTGTGACACAATAAAATAAAGAGGGGGAATTCCCCTTTTTTGCCTAAAACAGGCTGGCCCATTTTCTCGATGTCAGGCCTCCCAATCCCTTCAGGTTCACCATCAAGTAGAGGTCATTTCTTTCTTTTAGATCCAGATAGGTTACGGTTATATTCCAACATTGACTTTCAAATTGAAGACCGTAGGCGATCTCCACCAATTTGCCTTGACGCACATCATAATAGGCACGGCTGGCAAGATGAACTCCCCAGGGCGTCTTTATCACAACCTTCTCCGTCAAGAACTGAACCGGGGATGCCGTTTCGCGATCTCCCAGATACATCGGATTAAAAAGGTCTCCTTTTTTTGAGATGGATCCCGCTTTAGTATATCTCTGTCCGAAGGAAGCGGTCGCATACGATCGAAGATTAAAGTTAAGATCGGTATTTAAGGAGGATAGGGCATGCCGATCCAAGTTATAAAACGAATCCACCTCCATCGAGAAGAAAGAGGTCGGCTTTACTTTCAACTCCCATCTCAAATCAGAGTAAGGGCGCTCCCCTGTCGAAGTGGCGCCGGAGTCGTCTTTATGAATGTTGTAGCTCTCTGTCAGTTGTGAAAACACCTTCTCAATCAATGGCCCATCCCCGTTATCCTCAAGCAACCGTTGCGTGAGGGAGACCGTGACGCTCTGTCGGTCGAAGAGACGATCAAGATCGTCAAACTGAAGGACATCGGGCTGCCGCCCCACATCGATATGTTCATACATCAGGGAAGGGCGGATGAGATGTGTCATTGTCCCCCACATCCGATCATATCGGGTGTTAAGATGAAACCCGATGGGAAGAATATCGCGATCGAGTGGATGCGTCTCAAGGTTGCCTCGGCTATACCACGTTTTCCTGAACCCTGCCCACGGCGTCACCGTGGCAAAGTCAGAGAGCGGAATCGGCCAGGAAATTTTTGGGTAAAGATCGACACGCTGGGTGGAAAACCCTGTCTCACGCCAAAAGTTGACGGCGCTGCCGTCAAAATTAAGGTAAAGCGGAGACGCCCCAAGGCGATATTCGATGAGGCTCATTCCGAGCTCCGGCAGCCTCTGTAACGTGTTATTGTTATTGGGGGTGGTCAGGTCAAGCGTATAACGAGCCAAGGCATAGGCCAGAAACAGATCGCCACGATACGCAACAAAAAGATTCGACTCAAGATTTTGCTGCGCCCGTTCCGACGTCTGCTCCGAGAGTTCCAGGAAATTATTCCTTTGATTGATATATCGGATATCAAGCCTGGCATCGACCTGTTCAGAAAGGCGCTGTTTGTGATTGTACCGCACATCCCACCGCGCGACCCGCTTCTCTTCATCGTAAAAATAATCCGTTTCCAAAGTTCCCTGTAGATCTTTCGATTGGACATATCTGTACTCAATTTCAACGCCATCCCCCTTGCCGCCTTGATGATCGAACGACAGGGTCGCATCCTGGTGTTGCGATATCGCCCAGAAAAAAGGCTGGTTGATCTTAAATCCATGACGCGTGCTATAACCGAATCGTGGGACAAGAAGCCCCGTTTGCCGCTTCATGGGATAGGTAAAATAGGGAAGATAGACGATCGGAACATTGCCGACATAAAAAACAACGTCGCGCGCCACAATGTTCTGATCCAGGTGAAGACGAATTTGTCTTGACCGGATGCGCCAATCTGGATCCTCTGGGCAATCGCACGCCGTAAAAGAGGCATCACGAAAGAGGTAATCGTCCAATTCGCGCCGCTCTATTTCTGTCCCGTATACGTGGTAGTTTTCCTGCTTGATAAAGAGCCTGCCATTATAGAGCACCCCTAATTTCGTATCGACATCCAACGTCATCTCTGCCGCATTCATCTGACTCTCTTTATCTGTGACGTGCACATTCCCAATCGCATGCAGTTTTCCTGTTTCATTGTTAAGAAAGACGGCATCGGCCGAAATTTTCATAGGCCCTTGTATGACCACAACAGATCCTTGAGCATGATAGATGCCATCCCTGTATTCCAACTGATCTGCCGTAACATGAATGGGGGCGCGGTCCGTCCCTTCAGGGGGGGCTGAAAGTTGTGGCAGGATGTCTTTTCCTATTCCAAAATCGGGTAGCAGGAGAATGACTAAGATCGGAAGGATAATCCCCTTTTTCCAAAGGGCCGCACTTACGCGCACGAGAATAAAACCACGGAGATGCGGACGCCACATCTTCCAGGGGAGAAGGCGACCCATCTACCCTCGAATCGGGGAGGCGGCCACCCCGGAATAAAAGGCCTTGGCCTCTCCAACCGTATAGAGCGATCCAGTAATCACCAAGCTGTCTTGCGTCTGAATGAGAGACGCAACATAGCGCATGGCATCAGGAACTCCTTCACGGACTGTCTGAACAGAGGTGTCCCCTTCTACAAATGCCGACATCAGATGGGGATCGGCCGCCCGTTCGATATCGGGTCGTGTCAGAACAATTTCATCGGCCCATGGCGTGATCGGCTCCAATATTTTTCTGATGTTCTTATCCCGCATCACGCCAATCATCAGCCAGTGTTTCCCCCGCCGATCTGGATCAAGCCCCGTCAAAAAGGAGGCCAACGCCCGCGCCCCCGCAGGATTATGCGCCCCGTCCAGAATAATCAGAGGGTCGCGGCGAACAATCTCCAGGCGACCTGGCCACCGAACCTCTTTCATCCCCTCTAAGATATCGGCTTCAGAAAGGGCAACCCCCCTTTGTTGGAGCTGCTCGATCACGCCTAATGCGACAGCGCTATTGTCGATTTGATGCCGCCCCATGAGAGGACACGCTACCGTTCTCTCCCGAATTCCACGATAGAGAAACCGGCTCGGATCCTCCCCAAAGGTTTTTATTTCATGCCCCAAACGAAACAGAGGCGCATGTTTTAATCGGGCAGTCTCTTTAAATAATTCGCACACTTCAAACTGGGTTGCCGCCGTCACAATGGGGGTTTGCGCCTTGATAATTCCCGCCTTTTCTTTTGCAATCTGAAGCAGACTCCCCCCAAGGTATTGCTCGTGATCTAAGCCGATATTGGTAATGGCGGAAACCTCCGGAGCGAGGAGATTGGTCGCGTCATATCGGCCCCCCATCCCCACCTCTACAACGGCAAAATCAACCCGCATCAAAGAAAAATAGAGCAGCGCCATGGCCGTCGTAAACTCAAAAAAGGTGATTCCTTCAGAAAGCCCAGGCGTCGCATCAACCGCCTCACGTATCAACGCCGTCAACCGGATTATTTCCCCCTCGCAGATTGGGACATCCGACAGAGATATCCGCTCCGAAAAATGAATCAGATGGGGAGAGGTATAGAGCCCAACCCGAAAACCGGCCTTCCCAAGAAGGGCGGCGATGATCGCCGACGTCGAGCCTTTTCCATTGGTTCCACCGATATGGATCGATCGATAGGATCGTTCAGGATGACCCAGGAGGGAGAGGAGCATGGACATTCGCTTAAGTCCAGGCTGAATTCCATGCCACTGTAACTGGTACAGGTAGTCAAGTGTCTCCGAATAAGACATGATTCCCTTGATTCCAACGATACACAAAGGGGGTTCTGTGTATCAGAACAAAAAAACGATTGCAAGAATGTGATACCGCCATTTACTGCTTCAAAAAATAGTGCTCCCGATAAAACGCCAATTCTCGGATGGAATCGCGAATATCATCCATAGCAAGATGGTTTCCCTTCTTCGTCAACGCCACCGGATAGTTGGGATACCATCTTTTCACCAATTCCTTGATGGTGCTAACATCAATGTTACGATAGTGGAGGTAGGCAAACAGGTTTGGCATATAACGCTCCAGAAAACGCCGGTCATGACTGATAGAATTCCCGCAGAGCGGCGACTTTTTCTCCGGGATATAACGGCGTATAAAATCAAGCGTCATCGCCTCCGCCTCTTGCATAGAAGTCTTAGCCGATACGATCCGTTGCAGCAGGCCTGATTTCGTATGGGTATCTCGACTCCATTTCTCCATCGCGTTTAAGGTCTCCACATCCTGATAAATCGCGATCGCAGGCCCCTCCGCCAAGACATTGAGCTGACTATCCGTAATAATGGTGGCAATTTCCACAATCGTGTGCAGGTTCGGCTCCAGACCGGTCATCTCCAGATCAAGCCAGATCAAATTGCTGTCATTTTGTAAGTGTGCCATAAAAACGCTACCCCTTCTCTATTTCAGACGCTAAAATGATCGCCTCCGCAATCTCACGCATCGACTTGCGATTATCCATGCTCTTCCGCTGAATTAACCGAAATGCCTCCGCTTCGGAAATCTTGCCGCCTCGCATGAGGATTCCCTTGGCACGTTCGATACCCTTTCTGGTATCCAGGGCCTCTTGCATGGCGGATGTCTGCTCCAGGAGGGTGGTATTTTCAATCGCAACCGCGGCCTGATTCGCCACCGCCCGCAAGATGTCGATTTCCTCCTGCGAGAAACGGTGTACCGTCGAGGTATAGCTGTTAATAACCCCAATGGCCCGATCTTTAATCATCATCGGGATGGAAAGCAAAGAGCATAATCCTTCTTTTTTTGCCAGCTCGGGGAAACCATAGGTGGGATCACAACGGACATCAAGAATGGTGATAGACCTCTGCTCTTTGACCGCCCGTCCTGAAACACTCTCCCCCACCTTCACGTTGGCCTTTAGTCGGTATCCCTCGCTCAAACTCTGTGTGGCGACAATTTTCAGCTCCTCCTTTTTCTTATCCAGAATCATAATGGAGCAGATTTTTGAATTCATCATCCCCGCCGTCATGGTCACAATCAGATTAAGAATCTCCTCAATGTACCGATTCGACGTAATGGTATGGCTGACGCGCGAAAGGGTGTCAATCTGAAGCGCTTTCTTTCTCATCTCCTGGTAGAGCCGCGCGTTTTCGATGGCCGATCCAACCTGATGTCCGATGGTTGTCAAAAGGGCAATCTCATCCTGGGTATGGTAATGGGTTTTTTTGTGCTGAACGTTGATCACCCCTGTTACCTCTCCTTTGCTGGTAAACGGCACCGATAAAAACGCCTGATAACGATCTTCAGGGAGGCTGTGGAAGAATGCAAAACGGGGATCATTGTCGGCATTTTTGGGAATGGCCACGGTTCGTTTTTCTTTCGCCGCCCATCCCGTGATTCCCTCCCCCAACTCCAGGCGTATGCGCCCAATGAGCTTAGGATGTGGATTCTTGGAGGCGCGCAGAACCAGTTCTTCCTCGGCCTCGTTTAAGAGATAGACCAGACAGGCATCGGCTTTGGTTATTTCAACTACCAATTCAACCGTCTCTTTTAAGACCTCTTCCAAATCCAGATTGGAGCTAATGGATGCGGCGATGCGACGAAGAACCTCCACCTCTCTCGCTTTCCCGAGGAGGTCGCTCTTTAAATAAGAGGCTTTTGGGGGAACAACACGCCTCTTGGAAGACAACATCACTTCTACCTATTCTCGTCGGCTGTTGAAAAGTTCAAAGGAGGCTTTTTGAGGACGGGCACTGTGCTCTTGGGTCATGCCCCCTTGCCTATGAGACTTTTTGAACCGCCTGGTGGCTCTTCGCTTGGCGACAGACCAGATCCCGAGACGATGCGCCTTGGCTTTTTGCTCTGCGTCTCTTAAACGCGCGCGGTATTTTATGTGGGGAGGTATCACATACAACTTGGCCAACCCATTTTCAATCATCTTCTCGTTGGCAAAGACAGGCCCGACAAAAACATAGGCCAACAGCCGACCATAGCGGTCATCGCGCTCTTCTGGGTCAAACTCTATTCGGACCTTTTTCCCTTCGACCAATTTCCGGTTATAAGAGGTTGCCTCCTCTGAAAACGGCTTCGGATCATAGACCCATTTTCTCTTGACTTTCCTTCTGATTTCCGGGGCGTTGACTCCTAAATATCGAACCAGGGTTCCGTTGGCAAGACGCACGGTATCCCCATCAATCACTCGAACCACATCCGCCTCGAATGTCTCGGTGGCGCCGCCATAGCCCCCCAAAGAAAAAAAGAGGAGCGCGACAAAGAGGACAAAAACGCTGTATTTTATGACAGATATCCTATTTTTACAGATTGCGCCTCCCCTTCTCCCCCTTTTCAATCCACTGAACAATACGATTTCTTTGCGCCTCTCCCAGATCAACAAATTGAACCCCCACCCCTTCGGAGACAAAACCCGTTGTGTCATACCGTTTCTTCCACGAGACTTCGCACATGCACCGGACGGTGGTTTTCCGGTCCGGCAACACAAACTCAATGGGAAAGCGATCCCCAACTTTTAGGGATTGCGACGATGAGGCAAACAACCCTCCCCGGCTGATATTCTCTGTATACGCCATAAAGACTGTATTTTTATGTCTCCCTTTGAGCTCAAGCACAATATAGGGCGACCGCTGATGTCCTCTCCGATTAGGTGTGCCGACCTTCGCAGCAGTTTTCACTCTGTATGTCCCCTCGCAGAAACGTCACCCTCGTAAAGACTCCCCCACGCAAGAGAGACGAGGCGCCTATCTGTCTTCGGAAAACGCCAGAAACGCAATGTTTCTGGCCTGTTTAATTGCCAGGGTCAGGCCCCGCTGGTGTCCCGCACAATTACCAGAAATGCGCCTCGGAATAATTTTCCCACGCTCTGTCAGAAAGTTTTTTAAGGTTTGAACCTCCTTGTAATCAATCTCTTCTTTCTTCTCGGCACAAAAACGGCAGGGCCGCTTCTTCTGAAAATAGGTCTTCTCCACATCACCTCCCATACATTAACTTATTCAACGACAGACGCCCCCAGTCATCGCTGTGGGGATTAAAACGGAACCTCGTCTCCTCCCTCTTCAACCGCCAGATCTCCTTTGTCAGTGCCTTCCACCCCCCCTTGCCGTTTTGGAAGAAACCGGATACTCTGGGCCACCACCTCATGTTTGTTTCGTTTTTGGCCTTCCTCCGTCTCCCATCGGCGCTGTTGGAGGCGCCCATCTACAATCACCCCCTGTCCCTTGGACAGATACTGGCCGCTGTTCTCGGCCTGTTTTCCAAAGACAACAACGTCAATAAAACAGACCTCCTCTTTCATCTCATCGCCTTGTTTATACCGACGGTTGACAGCAAGACCAAATGTCGCGACAGCCGTTCCACTCGGCGTATACCTGATTTCAGGGTCTTTGGTAAGATTTCCAATTAAAATAACCTTATTAAAACTCACCATGGCTCACCCCTTATATCCACCCACGTTTTTAAAGGCAAAACGGGCTTGCAAAAAAGGCTAAAATAAAACTACCTTCCTCCCGTAAACTCTTTATCCCTCATCGAGATCGGCTTTTCGTCTTTCGCCTGCAATATCTTCCCAAGTTTTTTAAGCTCTATCCGGATCGTCATGAATTTAATGATCGACTCGGACAGCCGATAATTGCGCTCCAGCTCCAAAACAGTCGCCCCATTTCCTTTAAATTGCATAATGACATAGGTTCCTTTCTTTTCCTTCTGAACCTCATAGGCCAGTTTCTTTTTTCCTAAATTCTCTGCGACAACCACCTCTCCACCTTCCCGATGGACCACTCCCTTAATTTTTTCCGTTACGGCGACGGTCTCTTCATCCGTAAGAGATGTCTTCACAATAAAAATCGTTTCATACGCATTCATCGATATCCCCTCATTGATTAAACATTAAAACGAAAATAGACGCAATCTCCATCTTCGATGAGATAGTCCCGTCCCTCAAGGCGCAGGAGCCCCTTTTCCTTCATTGCCCGAGGGTGGCCCTGCGCTATCACATCTTCATACTTAAAGACTTCAGCGCAGATAAAACCCCGCGCGATATCCGAATGGATCTTTCCTGCGGCTTCTACTGCGGCAGTCCCCCTTTGAATCGTCCACCCTTTTACTTCATCCTTTCCCACCGTAAAAAACGTAACAAGCCCCAGCAAGGCATAAGCGGCGCGGGTCAGTCTGGCAAGCCCCGATTCCAGAAGACCCCATTCGGCTAAAAGTTCCTTCCCTTCTTCTGGAGAGAGGTCCGCCATCTCCGCCTCTATTTTTCCGCTAATCATGATACATTCCGATCCGCGCTGGCGAGCCATCTTAGACAGACGGTCTGAATGGGCATTTCCTTTCTGCATCTCCTCTTCCGGCAGATTGGCCACATAAAGAACGGGTTTTGAAGACAATAGCTGCAGATCGAGCGGGAACGCCTTATCCGACATCAACAGCGCGCGCGCCGGTTGCCCCTGTCCAAGAACGCCTGCAAGGCGTTTCAATAAATCCACTTCACGTATCGCCGTGGGGTCTCCCGTCTTAATCCTCTTATCAGCGCGAAGGAGACGCTGCTCCACCGATTCTAAATCCTTGAGGATCAGCTCCGTCTCAACAATCTCGACATCCTGTTCGGGATCAACCGAGCCATGGACATGGACAATTTGCGGATCGTCAAAACATCGAACAATATGGACCAGCGCATCCACCTCGCGGACATGGGAGAGAAATTGGTTCCCAAGCCCCTCGCCACAAGATGCGCCTTTCACAAGACCGGCAATATCGACGACCTCCATATAGGTCGGCGTCACCTTCTTTGGCACATAGAGTTCGGCCAGACTGACGAGACGGTCATCGGGGACGGCAATCACCCCGACATTGGGATTCACGGTGCAAAACGGATAATTGGCAACGGCCGCGTTGGCATGCGTCAGCGCATTAAAAATAGTCGACTTCCCAACATTGGGAAGTCCTATGATACCGCAATTTACCGGCATATTTCTCTGCAGAACAACCGACATGGGGGACGGCAGGAATAAAATATTCCGACAGAACGAGACAGCGGACGACCACACCCTGTTTCTTGAAGTACCCCTCTTTTTGCGCCGTTATAGGCCCGCGACAAAATACCTATCGCATTCAAGCCGCCGATCCATCCCACCCTGCTACGTTGCTTGTCGCTTACATACCAAAAGGTATGCGCGCTCCTCGCGCCTTGCCGGGCGGGCGTCTCGACGCCCTGATCTGCGCCACTTATTTTATCGTGGGCCCTATCCATGCCGATGGAACCGATTCATTGCTTCCGAAACTCCCCCGCAGAGGAGAAGGCCCAAGGCCTCAACCCCTTTTTTAACCCCCTCGAGAATCCTCTCCTTGTCGCCGTCGGGAAAGGGGGTCAGGACATAATCGGCAGGGTCTTGCTGCGGATCTCTTCCAATCCCAACCTTAAGACGCAGAAACCCGTCAGAGCCCACCGCCTCGATAATTGAGGCGACGCCACGATGCCCCCCTGCGCGCCCTTTCGTCTTTACACGGATCTGGCCACATTCAAGATCAAGATCGTCCACCACTAAAATAACATCAGACACGGGAATATCAAAAATCTGAAGCAGTCGGACAACAGATTGGCCGCTGCGATTCATAAAGGTTTGCGGCTTCGCTAAAACGTAATCAACCTTTTCATCGGAGATCGTCCAACATCCCCTTCCGGTCTTCGCTTCTCCTCGTTTTCCAGAAAGGGGAACGTCATGCCGCATCCCAAAAGAATCGACGACCCAGAAACCGACATTATGTTTTGTCTCCTCGTATTCCTTCCCTGGATTTCCCAATCCTACAATTAATTTCACAGCGTGGTTTAACAATCCACAACAGCTATTTCTTGGGTTTTTCTTCCTTTCCTTTCGCCTCTTTCGCCTCTACCTTCCCCTCACCCTTCTCGGGCTCCTCCGATTCCTTCTTGGTAAGGACCTCCGGCTCCTTGGTCTCCTTGGGGGCCGTCGCGAGCAACGCCTCGAGCTTTGCCTCGGTAATCGGCGCAATCACGGAAACGGCGACTTGCTCCTTATCCGTCATCATCTCAATGCCCGCATCCAATGGGATCTCTTTTACATGCACCGCCTGTCCGATCTTCAGGGGAGAGGCGTCTATTTGGATATGGTCCGGAATAACGGACGGGAGGCAACGGATTTCAAGTTCCCTCAAGTTATGTTGCAGGCTCCCTCCCTCCTTCACGCCAAGGGGGGTTCCCCCCACCACCTCGACCGACACCTTCACCACAATGGGGGTGTTCATCGAAATTTCAAAAAGGTCCGCATGCAGGATCTTCCCATGAATCGGATCGCGCTGAACATCGCGCAGGATCGCCAAACGGGAACCCTCTTCTCCCTGGATGTTCAGTGTGATCAGCGTATTTCCTCCCGCGTGCAGGAGTTTACCCAGTTCTTTGGGGTCCAAGGATAACGGGGTGGAGGCGCCCGCGCTATAAATAATCCCAGGAATCTTGTCCGTTCCCCTTAACTGACGCGCCGCCCCTTTTCCCCGTTGCGTGCGAAGTTCGCCGCAAATTGCCATCTTTCTCATACCCTCTCCTTAAATTCAGTGATTGATCCTTACTAACGCAGCAGAAACGCAAAGAAAACCCCATTATACAAAAAGGGAGCTAAGCGATTTCTCCTCGTAGATTCTCTTGATGGCCTCTCCGAGCAGGGACGCCACCGACAAGACGGAAATCTTTTTGCAGATATCTTCCTTCCCCTTTAGGGGGATGGTATTGGTCACGACCAGCTCTTCGATGGGGGCCTCATTTAACCGCTCTAACGCCGGACCCGAAAGAACCGGATGGGTGCAACCTGCCAAAATACGGCCTGAACCTTTCGCCTTGATGGCCACCGCGGCCAGGGCAATCGTTCCCGCCGTATCAATCATGTCATCGAGGAGGAGGACATCCCGACGAACCACATCGCCGATGATATTCATGATCTTGGTGCGATTGGGCCCTTCTCTCCGTTTATCAATGATGGCCAATCCAACGTTCATCCTCTTTGCAAAGGCCCGCGCCCGCTCGACCCCCCCCGCATCGGGCGACACGATGACCAGGTCATCGAATTTCTTTTTTCGAAAGTAGTCCAACAAAACAGGGGTTGCGTAAATATGATCCACCGGGATATTAAAGAAGCCCTGAATCTGCCCGGTATGAAGGTCCGTGGTCAATACCCGATGCGCCCCCGCCGTAGCAATAATATCGGCCACCAATCTCGCCGTAATCGGCACGCGCGGCTGGTCTTTTCGATCCTGACGCGCATAGCCATAATAGGGAATCACGGCAATAATCTCCTTGACAGAGGCCCGTTTTAGGGCGTCAATCATGATCAATAACTCCATAATATGGTTATTGACCGGCTCCGACAACGACTGCACCAAGAAGACGACGCTCCCGCGGACGTTCTCGTCGATTTTGACCAGGACTTCCCCATCACTAAAGGTCGATACCGTCGACTGACCCAAAGAAACGCCCAAGTAGTCGCAGATCTCTTTCGCTAAGGCCGGATTTGAATTTCCCGTAAAAAGTTTTAGCCGAGGCATGACCCTCCTTCACTCATGTTGGTTGGCACTCATGTTGGCTGGGGCGCCAGGATTCGAACCTGGGAATGCGAGATCCAAAATCTCGTGACTTGCCGCTTGTCGACGCCCCAAGGGATGCGCATAGGTAACGATGATATTGAAAATTCCGGCCGTTTCCTCATCTTCCGGTGGCCGACTGACTTAAAATGGGGTCCGCCTTAACACCTTCGCCACCCAAGCCTGCCCCCCCCTTTTTTTACGAATTTCCAAAGCAGCCTTTTTCGCCAGATCATACGTATCAAAAAGGGCAAACAGCGTCGACCCGCTCCCTGACATCAGCACCCCTTCTCCACCCAACGCCCCCAGATCCCTTTTAATCGCCTTAAGAGAGGGGATCGCCACCAAGGTCGCTTTTTCTAAGTCGTTACAGGGCTTCCCGATCAGCTTCTCCAGTGTCGGCCTTTTATAATTGAAACTGGTCATAGTAATATCTGACCCTTTTTTTGTCAACTCCATTTTTGAGAACTGTTCGTAGGCCCACGCCGTGGAAATAGATAACCCGGGATTCACCAGAACGGTCCACCCCTGTAAGACTGGGTCGATCGGTTCCACAATTTCCCCACGGCCTGACACCCAGGCCGTGGGGCCATAAAAGAAGAACGGGACATCGCTTCCCAGTTTTGCGCCAATTTTGGCTAACCGCTCTTTTGGCCATCGAAGCGACCAGAGGCGATTTAAACCGATGAGCGTTGCGGCCGCATCGCTGCTTCCTCCCCCAAGCCCCGCTGAAATCGGAATATGTTTGGTCAAGGAGATAGCCGCCCCTTTCACAGCATCGGCATCTACCTCTTTTTGAAGCAGCTCTGCGGCGGCCATCGCCAGGTTGGAGCGATCATAAGGCATCCCACTGACATCAAAATGGATGCCGGACGGTCTCTCCTTAAATGTTAAAATATCATAGAGACCGACCATCTGCAGGAGAGAGACAATATGATGATAGCCATCGTCCCGTCGGTTGAATATCTTAAGAAATAGATTGATCTTTGCGGGGGCCTTGAGGGTGATCATATGGGCTTTTATACGGGATGATCCGGCTGGGTGGGCTCTGCTATTTTTCTGCGTTTAACGCCATATTTCTCGAGGCGATACCTAAACGACCTGAAATCAATATGGAGCAGTTTGGCCGCCTCCTTCTTTACCCAATGGGTTTCTTGTAACGCCTTAACGAGCAACTCCTTCTCAATGTTCCCGATAAGGGCTTCCAGGTCTACCCCCCCCTGTGGAATCACAATCGGAGCGGGGATCGCCTGTCCTTTCCTGGCCAGCCCCCCGCTAAAATCCGAGAGAGTGAGCATCGGCTGGGGCGCCAGGGCAATCGCCCGCTCCATAACATTCTCCAATTCTCGCACATTGCCTTTCCACTCCTGGCCCATTAAAAAATGGGCTGCCTCGTAATCGACCCCTTCGATTTTTTTTCCTAATTTTCGATTAAATTTCTGAATGAAAAAATCAAGCAGGAGTGGGATGTCTTCCGGCCTCTCCCGCAGGGGTGGCAGCGCAATCGGAATCACATCCAGGCGGTAATAAAGATCTTCGCGAAAACTTCCTTCGGATACCAGCCGTTCAAGGTCTTGATGGGTCGCGGCGATGATTCGAACGTCCACCTGAATGTTTTTGGTTCCGCCCACCCTGCGGAATTCTTTCTCCTGAAGAACCCGAAGCAGTTTGACCTGAATCGATTTTGGGGTCTCGCCAATTTCATCCAAAAAGAGGCTTCCTCCATGGGCCACCTCAAAAAGACCCTCTTTATTCACAATCGCCCCCGTAAAAGCCCCTTTCACATGGCCAAACAGCTCACTCTCTAATAATCCCTCGGGAAGGGCGCTGCAGTTGATCGAAACAAAGGGATCATCCCGTCGGGAGCTTCCCGCGTGAATGGCGCGCGCAATCAGCTCCTTTCCGGTGCCGGATTCTCCATAAATGAGGACGCTGCTCTTGCTATCCGCCACCCTTTCTACCAGATCCAGAACCGCCCTTATCTTCTCACTTTTTCCGATAATCTGTGTGGTGCCCTCATGCAGCGTCTTCCTCAACTGAACATTTTCTCGATGAAGTTTCCTCCGCTCCAACACATTTTGAATCCGAAGCCTGATCTCTTCAATCTGAAACGGCTTCGTCAGGTAGTCCGAGGCCCCTTCCTTCATCGCCTCAATGGCCGTTTCCGTAGATGCAAACGCCGTCATCATCACCGTCATCGTCTCCGGCGAAATCCTCTTTACGGCCGAAAGCAGATCCAGTCCGCTCATCCCAGGCATTTTAATATCGGTAATCACCAGATCGAAAATATCTTTCTCCAGAACTTTTAAGGCACGCTCTCCATTTTCCGCGGCCTCTACGACATAGCCTTCTTTTCTTAGAAAAATAGACAGGAAATCGCGCATCCCCTTCTCGTTGTCAACAATCAGTATCCTTTCCATATTACCTCTTCGTAAAAATCAACCCGGCGTTTCTGTAAGGGGCTCCCGTTTGTCACCGCTTGCGACCGCTTCTGCGGAAGCAAGGCCATATCCCGAAGAGACCTCAAGCGGAAGATAGATCAGGAAGGAGGCGCCCGTCGGCCCGCTCTCCACATCCACCTTTCCAAAATGCTCCTCAATCACACGTTGGACGATCGGCAGCCCCAGGCCGGAACCGGAACTCTTGGTTGTAAAAAACGGGTAAAAAATCTTTGGAAGGTCCTCTTTCCGAATCCCCTCCCCCGTATCTTTAAAGCTGATTTCCACAAGCCCTGCCTGCGTGTCGGATGAAACCTTTTTGGATGAAACCAGCCGCGTTGCAATGGAAAGCGTACCCCCATGCGCCATCGCTTCAACCGCATTGATAGACAGGTTCCAGAAAACCTGCTTGATCTGTTCGGGGTCAATGAACAGCATAAGCGGTTGGGCATCAATGAAGAGGACCACATTAACATGCTCCTGGGGCCTATTTTTAAGAAGCTGGACGGTCTCGGACAAAAGGGCATGAAGATCGACCCATTTACGTCTGGGCGGCAGCGGCTTCGCGTAAAGCAGGAACTGGGTGATAATCGCGTTTAACCGCTCTGTTTCATTCTCCGCAATCTCCATCAGCCCGCGATTTTCATCGTCCAGGGCAAGCCCCCTTTTTAGCACCTGAATGGAACCGCTTATAGAGGCGAGTGGATTGCGGATTTCATGGGCCATTCCCGCCGCCATTTCACCAATTATGGCCAGTCGGTCTTTCTTATGCATCTCCATCTCCAGATTCTTAAGCTGGGTTAAATCCTGAAAAATAGCGATCACCCCAATTTGTCCCCCCCGTTCATTGCGTAATATGGAAATCGTCACCCCCAACAGACAACGCTCGCCTCTTTTGTTTTTAATCTCCCCCTCAAAGCGTTGCGCCACACCGGCAAGGACAAGGTCGCGATAACGGCTTTTGATCTCCTCCCAGGAAAAAAGCCTCCACCAAATTTCCCCAATCGCCTCCTCGGGCCGAAAACCTGTCATCTGCTCGGCGGCCTGGTTAAAAGAGGTCATCTTGCCCGCTAAATCTGTCGTGATCAACCCGCTCGGAATGCTTTGGACAATATTTTCATGAAAAATGCGAAGATCGAGAAAATCAATCTCTTTTTTGTATAGCCGCTCTGAAAGCCGTCCGCTTAAAATCCCGACGGTAAAAAAAGTAATCATGTAAAGCAACAGCATGTAAACAAATTCTTTGTCTGTCAGCACGGAGAGGGCGGGCGCCCATTGGGCGTACTGGACGTTGGCCATGGCCCCAAAACATAGGGTCGCACCCGCGGCGGTCAACACCCCGCCTACCTGCTGAAAAAAGATGCTTCCGGAGACAATCGTAATAATATAGAGAAAGGGGAACGGGCTTTCAATCCCTCCCGACACCATCACGAGGGCAGTTTCAAATATCAGATCAATGGCAAGCTGCAACCCGGTAAAGAGGGCGGTATTTTTAACCCGTTTCATAAAAAAGATATAGACAATCGTCAGGAAATAGGTGGCGGCAATGAGAAAATAGAAGGTAAAAAGCGACCAGGTATTCTTCAGAAAATCAAGTTGCAGGAGAAGCGGAAAACCAAGCAGAAACGTCACCAGGACCACCCGCCATACCATGAGCCACTTCATTCTCTCAAGAATGACCCTCTGCTCGATTCTCATAAAATCTCTCTTATTAACGGTCTCATAATACAATTTACATGTTTTAGATATGATTATGAGACAGTTACAGGGAACCTCCCAGACTGGTTATCCGATCAGCGCAGCCATCTTGAATATCGGGAGGCAGATTGCAATAACAATGGTCCCGATGGTCAACCCCACAAAGACCATCAGCGCCGGTTCCAGCAAGGCTGTAAACATGGTGATGGCGGCATCCACATCGTCTTCGTAGAAATCCGCCGCCTTGTTCAACATCACATCCAGGCTCCCCGTCGTTTCTCCAACCGCAATCATTTGAACAACCATCTTTGGGAAGAGCGGCTCTTTGCCAAGCGGCTCCGCAATCGTCTTCCCTTCGGAAACATCCTGCCTTATCTTGAACACCGCCTGCTCCATTACCCTGATGTCACATGTCTTTGCCGCAATGCCCATTCCCTCCAAAATGGGCACCCCGCTGGCAATCAATGTCCCCAGGGTTCGAGAAAACTTGGCCACCGCAATCTTGATCACAATTTCTCTGACAACGGGAATCCCCAACGCCAGTCTCTCAATCTTCATGCGGCCATGATCGGTTTTACCATATCTTTTGAGGGCGCCGCCCGTAAGGAATAGTCCGATGACAATCAGGATAAAGTAACCCCGCAAAAAATGGCTCACATGGATCAACCACTGTGTGAGCCATGGAAGGGTTCCGCCATAGTCTGTGTACATTCCAGCAAAGATCGGAACAACCCAAACGAGTAGAATCGTGGTGACCACCATGGCCACCCCGATAACGACAGAGGGATAGATCATAGAAGACTTTACCTTCTGCTTGAGCTTGATCAGTTTTTCAGTATGCAGGGCCAGTCGTTTGGATATGACATCCAGATTGCCACTCGCCTCGCCTGCCGCCATCATATTCACGTACATCGCGTTAAATATTTCAGGGTGTTTTTGAAGGGCGTCGGAAAAGGTCGCCCCCCCTTCCACTGCGATCTTTGTCTCCGCGATCACACTGGAAAAGGTGGGGTTGTCCGATTGACTGGAGAGGATTTCAAGACATTGCACCAGCGGCAAACCCGCATCGATCATGCTGGAGAACTGCCTGCTAAAAATAGCAACGTCCCTGTTGCTGATTTTCTTTGTAAATCTGTTTGTAAACCTGGGCGGCTTCCACTCTTTGGATTTCGGTCGGATAGAGGTGATCAGGATGTCTTCTTTTCGGAGGAAACCGGCCACATCCTCGCGGCGATTTGCGGCCATCTCCCCTTCTCTTGGAAGACCCTGCCTGGTTTTCCCGGTCCAAACGAACGTGGCCATCGCGATTTATCGAACTTTCCCGGTCTTTCCGATGTCGCGAGGGGGCAGCATCCCACCGCTCCGATGGATCATTGTTACCAGCTCTTCAACCTGGCCCGCCCTCCCAATCGCCTCATCATATGAAATCAGCCGTTTCATGTAGAGCTCGAAAATAGATTGATTCATCGTGATCATTCCATGTTTCTCCTGGCCTGTCTGCATCGCCGAATAAATCTGATGGACCTTATCCTCGCGGATAAGGTTGCGAATGGCAGGCGTCGGAATCATCACCTCCACCGCGAGGACCCTCCCATGGCCGTCTATTTTGGGGATGAGCTGCTGCGCAACCACCCCCTCCATCACGAAAGAAAGCTGCGCGCGCACTTGAGACTGCTGATAGGGCGGGAAGACATCGATAATACGATGGATGGTCTGGGCGCTGGAATTGGTATGGAGCGTTGCCAGGGTTAAATGGCCGGTGTCCGCAATGGTCAGCGCGGCTTCAATCGTCTCAATATCCCGCATTTCACCAATCAGCACCACGTCTGGATCTTGTCTTAGGATATGCTTTAAGGCGGACTTAAACGATTTCGTATCCGAAGCAACCTCCCGCTGATTCACCAGCGACATTTTATGCGCGTGAAGAAACTCAATTGGGTCTTCGATCGTAATAATATGGACATGCCGTTCTGAATTGATGGAGTCAAGCATCGATGCCAGGGTGGTTGACTTTCCGCTTCCGGTGGGGCCCGTGCACAAGATCAACCCCCTCGGTTTTTTTGCCAATCCCACCACCGAGGCAGGCAGCCCCAGCTCCTTCAACGATTGTATCTTGGAATGAATGGCCCTAATCGCCGCGCCGACCGCCCCGCGTTGAATGAAAAAATTTCCCCTGAATCGGCCTAAGCCTTTTACTCCAAAGGAGAAATCGAGCTCATTCTCCTCTTCAAAACGATGCTTCTGGGCGTCGGTCAGAACGCTATAGGCCAACTGCTTTGTGTCGGCAGGCATCAGGGTGGGGGCATCAATCGGAATGAGATCGCCGTTGACTCGGATCTGCGGCGGCGTTCCTGTGGAGAGATGAAGATCAGAGGCCCCGCGTTCCACCGTCTGTTTGAGTAAGTCATGCAAACTAAGCATCGCCCCTCCCGCAACCATGGAAGCTATGCCACAAAGTCAGTCTATCCAAAGTGACAATTTATGTCAACGCGTATCTTGTCATCCAACGATAGTCCCAAGAACAGCGATAGAAAACATCAATTGAACCCTCTCCCTTGATGGGTGAGGGTGAAAGATCACCCGCAAGGTTCCCCCTTCCCCTTTATCCCCCTCCCCCCCTTGCCAAGGGGGGGAGGGGGGGGTTTAGATGACAGAACCAGTTTCTTTGGCTGGTGATTCAAGATGTAAATTGTGTTAAATTCTGGCTTAAGTATCTCTAACAGGATGTTGAAAAACCCTTTTTCAGGGACAGGCTGTTCAAAAAGTTCCAGATGCGAGGCCGCAGGGACCGAGGAAGCCGGAGCGTACGAATCAAGTACGTGAGGATTTCCGAGGGACCTAAACGTAAGCAGATGGACTGTGGGTCCGCGACCCTTTCAACGGCCTGCTAAGACATGGGGACACCATGCGGGTCATATCAGGCATTGCTAAGGGCAGAAAAATTCCCCTCTCGAAAGGAGACCATCTTCGTCCAACTTCCGATAAGGTGAAAGAGGCCCTTTTTAATATTATCTCTCATCGAATAGAGGGCGCATCCTTTCTCGATCTTTATGCGGGCACCGGCTCTATTGGAATCGAGGCGTTAAGCCGCGGCGCCAGGGAGGTCGTCTTTGTTGAAAAAGAGACAAAACAGATTGCGCAGCTTAGACGACAGATGGGGTCCTACCCTTTTACAGGACGATGGAAGGCGTTCAGAATGACCGCCGTTAATTATGTAAGGAGAAAGGGAAGAGGCGCCTTTGATTTTATCTTTATTGACCCCCCGTATCAGAGCGATGAGATCGGAAAAATATTGCCATCGCTGATGGATGGTGCTATGCTAACAGCGGATGGCGTTGTTTTTATAGAACATTTTCACAAGATGCCTTTGCCTAAGGCAAAAGGGAGTCTCCTGTTATCGAAGGCGTACAAATACGGAGGAACCCTCCTTACTTTATATGCAAAAAAAGCTGAACATTGCGGTCTATCCAGGGACTTTTGATCCGATCACCAATGGACATGTCGATATTATCAAGCGGGCAAAGAAGATATTTCAGTGTGTGATTGTTGCTGTTGCCCCCAACCCGAGGAAAACCCCTCTTTTTAGCGCGGCCGAACGTCTGGAAATGATTAAAGAGGCGACGTCCGGGATGACGGATATCAGGATCGAAATGTTTGACGGGCTTCTGATCCATTATGTGCATCAAAAGGGGGCTGCCGCGATCATCAGGGGTATCCGCGCTGTTTCAGATTTTGAATTCGAATTCCAAATGGGACTCATGAATCGAAAACTTAGCCCCACGATTGAAACGCTCTTTCTCATGCCGAGCGAAGAGTATTCCTATCTGACCTCAACCCTTATTAAAGAGGTTGCAAGTTACGGGGGAGACGTCTCCGATCTCGTTCCCAAAGGGGTCATCGCGAAGTTACGGGAGAAATTTAAAGAAAGAGACGTATGACCTTTGCCCGCCGCATGCAACAGATCAAGCCCTCCCCAACGATGGCCATGGCCGCACAGGTAAAGGCGCTGGCCGAAAAAGGGATCGACGTCAT
Organism: uncultured Nitrospirota bacterium; assembly: GCA_964373895.1. Taxonomy (GTDB): domain Bacteria; phylum Nitrospirota; class Nitrospiria; order SBBL01; family SBBT01; genus SBBT01. The sequence continues at coordinate 25,128 of CAYJWQ010000002.1, read as the reverse complement.
CGATTTCGGAATCGGCGAGCCCGATTTCCGCTCCCCTGACGCCGCGTCGGAGGCGGCCCGTCGCGCCATACAAGATGGGCATACCAAATATACGCCCGCCTCCGGCACCGATGAGTTAAAAGAAGCGATCATCCATAAGCTAAAAGCAGACCATCACCTTGATTACACTAAAAAAGAAGTGATGGTCTCTTGCGGGGCCAAACATACCTTATACAACATCGCCCAGGTCCTATTCGATCGTCATGATGAGGTCATTATTCCGGCCCCGTACTGGGTTTCTTATCCAGATCAGGTTTTATTAAATGACGCGAGACCTGTCATCGTAGAAACACGCGAAGAGGACCAGTTCTTGATCACACCTTCTCAATTAAAGAAGGCAATCACATCGCGCACAAAGGCCATCATCTTGAATTATCCCTGCAACCCGACCGGATCCACCTACACCGCAAAACAGCTTGAAGACCTTGCGGACCTGCTGATAGAGGCGCCCTTGTGGATCATTTCAGATGAAATTTATGAGAAGTTCATTTATGAGAATGTCGTTCATACCAGCATCGCGTCATTAAGCGGCGATTTGAAGAAAAAAACGATCATCGTTAACGGCGTCTCAAAGTCCTATGCCATGACCGGCTGGAGGATCGGATATGCCGCAGGGAATCAAGAGGTGATTGAAGCGATGGGAACTGTGCAGAGCCAGTCCACATCCAATCCCAGCTCCATCTCACAGAAGGCGGCGGCGGCGGCCTTGCGGGAAGGGACATCCTTTATTCAGACCATGGTTCGGGAATTTGCCAGCAGGAGGAAACTCATGGTAGAAGGGCTGAACGCGATTCCAGGGGTAAAATGCCCCTCCCCTCTCGGAAGCTTTTATGTCTTTCCAAATGTGAAGGCATTAATCGGGAAAGAATACAACGGACATAAGATCAGAAGCTCTATCCATCTTGCCACATTTCTCCTGGAACAGGGGGGGGTTTCCACGATACCTGGAGAGGCCTTTGGTGTAGACGGATACCTGCGGCTCTCCTTCGCAACTTCCAAAGAACGCTTGATGACGGGTCTCAAGAAAATTGAAAAGGCGATTCTTACGCTGTTTCACTGACAATCGTCAGACAAACTACGTTTAAATAACCTTAACTTAAAAAGGAGGTATCTCGTTTGCCAATTTATGAGTATGAATGCGAGAAATGCAAGGACCGTTTTGAGGTCATGCAGCGGATGTCCGATCCGCCCGTAACGGCATGCTCCCATTGCAAAGGGAAGGTTCATAAGGTCATTTCCTCACCCTCCGGCCTGGTCTTTAAAGGGAGCGGCTGGTATATTACCGATTACGCCAGAAAGAATGAAAGCGCCCCTTCAAAAAAGGAGACAAACCCTCCTGCACCGGAGGGAAAAAGTGAATCAAAGACAAACGCAGAAACTCCTAAAACGGAGACAAAAAACCCGCCCCCTAAAAATTAGCATAAACCCTTTCTCATCATTGGAACCTTAATGGAAATCCGGGTTCCCTGACCCGGGCCGGAGTCGACAAAAAAAGTCCCTCCGGCGAGTTCCACCCGTTCCTTCATGCCCCAGATTCCGAGGCCCCGTTTCATCGCCAGCGGAGAAGAAAAATACCCTCTCACGTCAAATCCAGCGCCATCGTCTGTGACATAAAGATAGGCCAGCGCCTCTTTCTTCTCCAACGATATCACCACCGATTCCGCCTTGGCGTGCCTGGCCACATTGGCCAGCGCCTCTTGAATAATTCTGTAAAAAAGGACCTCCGTTTTTGTCGAAAGACGCTTTTCTAAATTATTGGACTGAAGATGAACGGCAACCGAATTTCGCCTCGAATAATCGTCAATATACCACTTCAGCGTCGGGATTAAGCCGGATTCATCCAGCATCTTCGGATGCAATTCATAAGAAAGCCGCTCTACACTCTCTAATGCCCGCCTCGCCTGAACTTTGATGGTCTCAATCCTCTCCGTCATCTCTGGATCGGGTTGATGAAGTTGCCTCTCAAACCATTCTATATTCTCTTGAATATCAGAGAGGACCCCTCCCATCTTCGATTGAATCTCATGGACCGTGTGGCGACGCACCTCCTCTTCGATATTGATCATCGCGGAGGAGAGGGTTTTCAGGCGTTCCACCTGTTGAATGGCCGATTGATAGATCGTTGCATTGTCAATGGCAATCGACACCTGGTTGGAAAAAGATATAATCTTCTGGACGTCCTGCGCGGTAAACGACCGGAAATAATGGGTCTCATCCAGCAAAATCACCCCGGTCACCCGATCTTTGCTGATCAAGGGGACCGATAGAAGCGACTTTGACTTGAAGGCATCCACCCACGTCTTTCCAACCCGCGGATCGTTGAAGGCATTTTCTACCACATAAGGACGTTTATCGCGCGCCGTAAGTGGAACCAGCGTGTTTCCATTCATCCTGAATTCCATTTTACGGACGGCGTCGCGCCGTTGGGGGGAAGCGGCCACGCCGCAGAGAAGATTCTTTTGGTCATCCACAGAGAAGATATAGCCATGACCGGCCCCAATCAGCTTTGTCATGGCAGTCACGGCTGACGCGTAGAGCTGATCTAAATAAAGGCTCTTTGAGAGAGATTGGCCGCACTCACTGACGACAATGAGGTCCAGGGCGCGTTGCCGCTCTTCATCAAAGAGCCTCACATTGTCCACCAGATAACCTAATTGTCTCCCTAAGAATGCCACCCTCTCCTGATCTTCTTTGGAGAAGACCCTGCTGCGACTGAAGAGGGAAACGGTTCCCCAAACGCCAGATGAGATTGTGATGGGGGCCCCCACATAGGATTGCAACCCTTCTTCCCCAACCAGCCTCTGATTTAAGTGCTCTCCAGAATGATGGGCGGATAGAAGAGAGGGGGCTTTTTTCTGAAGAATCCTTCCAAGAATGTTCTCTCCAACTTTCACCCCCTGTCTCACGAGGCGCTCCTCCCTGTCAGGAGAGAGCCCCTGGTGGGCCACGGGGAAAAACCGCTGCCTCTTTTCATAAAGCTGCATGATATACCCGCCTTCCGCCTGCATCAGAGAAAGGCATTTCTCTAAAATCTCCTTAAAAAGGACCTCGCGCTGGGAAGGACGGCTTAACCCGGAGAGGAGTATTTCCAGCATCTCCGCCTCCGCGCTTCTCTTAAGGAACCCCTTTTCCCCAGAATCGTCTTCTGATAAACGTTGGTTAGGCTTCGCTTCATCTGTCAGGGAGGAAAGAGCGGGGTACAGCAGGTTTGAAATCAACAAAAAGATCTCATGATCTTTCGGAGAGAGGGCCTCCGGCCGAAAGAATCCAAGCGAGAAAGAGCCAAGCAGTTTCCCGTTGGCCTGAAGCGTCGCGCCGGCAAAGCTCTGTATGTTCATCCCGCGAATCACCTGTCCCACAAAACGTGAATCCTTTGATACGCCATTTGAGAAGAGATGCGTACCCTGCCGAAGCACAATGGTAGGGAGAGACTGCCATGCGCGTGAGATACCCCCTTTTCCAAAATCCTTGGGCAGACCGTGGTGCGCAATGAGGGTCCACTCTGTCTTATCCCCTCCCCAGGAAAAGAGCAGCGCCATATCCGCCTTCATGACCTTTACGATTCTCTCCAGCAAGAGACCCAGGAAACAACGGGGATCGCGCATCGTCTCGGCATGCTCCGCCAATGCCCGTAAAACCGTTTCTAACTTCCCGTCTGCGGATAAATGAGAAGACGCGTGATCGGAAGGCTTAAAGGGCCCTTCATCCGCTTCTTTATAAACCAACCCTTCTTCTGACATGTTCACTCCTTTATGGAATTCATTTAAGCCTGTCTCGGCGAAACCGCAGCGGATAAAGATATAACGGGAGAGGCGATAGAATCCCTCCGACGCAACTTCATCTTAAGAGTCGGTTCAGAGATTCTATTGAATTTCCCCTTCTCCGTCAACGCGCGGACGATCTTCTGATAGGCAGACGGGAAGGGATATTCCTCAAGCTGTTCAGGTAAGACCCACCGCATTTCGCCCGATCCATTTTTTACATGCGTCCTCCCCCGGTAGAGGAACACATGGAGGGTCATCCGAAAATGGGTGAAGGCATGGCGGATCGTCATACAGGGAATCGGCTGCAACAGGTTGCTGTTTTTCTCTTGAAATAACGCCGAAAGGACCTTCTTAAACGCATCAGACGGACACGATTTTGCCTCGCCTCCCGGAAACTCCCATAACCCCCCAAGAAGCCCCTCCATCGGACGCCGACGGATCAAGACCCTTTCTCCCTTGAAGATAACGCCGGCGACATAATCCCGATAGGGAATGCTCTTTCGTATTCCTTTGAGCGGCAGCGTCTCCTGCAACCCATTCTGATACCCCCTGCACCCTCTTCGCACAGGGCAAAGGGGACACCGGGGGGCCGCCTGCGTGCAGAACGTCGCGCCAAAATCCATAATCGCCTGCAGAAAATCGCCTGCATTCCTTTCAGGAAGCAACGACGCGGAATAACCCCACAACTTCTCCTCTGCTTTCCGGGGGTCTTCTTGAATGCAGAAATACCGGCAGAGCACCCGACGCACATTTCCGTCAAGAATCGGGTGGCGCTGGCCGAAGGCAATCGTTAAAATGGCGCCCGCCGTCGACCGTCCTATCCCTGGAAGGGATAAAACGTCCTCTATCTTCGAGGGAAATATTCCACGAAAATGGGCCGACACCTCTTTCGCCGCCTGATGAAGATTGCGGGCCCGCGCGTAGTAACCAAGCCCCTCCCACAATTTTAACACCGATCCGATCGGCGCCGCGGCAAGATCGTGCATCGTAGGAAGCGCCAGCAGGAATCTGCGATAGAAAGGCAAGACCGTCTTCACCTGGGTCTGTTGGAGCATCGTCTCGGAAACCCAGATATGATAAGGATCCCGTGTTTTGCGCCAGGGGAGGTCCCGCCCAAAGACACGATACCAAACAAGCAGCCGGCGGGTCATGAAACGGGCCGGATTTTTCGGATAGGCAGACGGCATGGTTTTAGACAGCTCGAAATAAAAATATCGGTTAGGAGGGGAGGGCTTTTACCCGGAGCGTCCCGCAGTGCGGCCCGGGCTGCCCTGCTTGGTATGGCTCTTTAGTTCCGCCAATTCTTTTTCAAGGCGCTCCAGGCGGTTCGCAATCGGGTCGGGAAGGTTGGTATGATCCAGATCGCCCTCCTCTTCCCTGCGACGAATCACCTGTCCTGGGATGCCGACGACCGTCACATGATCCGGAACGGAATGGAGCACCACGGAGTTTGCGCCAATCCGGACATGGTCGCCGATCACAATGGCGCCCAATACCTTTGCGCCAGCCCCCACGATGACATGATCCCCGATGGTCGGATGACGTTTTCCATGCGCCTGACCGGTCCCGCCAAGGGTCACCCCCTGATAAAACGTGACGTGATCGCCTATTTCCGCGGTTTCTCCAATCACCACACCCATCCCGTGATCAATAAAAAACTCGCGCCCAATCACCGCGCCGGGATGAATCTCGATCCCTGTTATAAAACGGGAGAGGTGGGAAATGAACCGTGGAATAATCGGAATCCCTCTCTGCCAAAGAAAATGGGCAACCCGATGGAGCAGAATCGCGTGAAAACCGGCATAGGTCAAGATCACCTCCAGCACATTTTTCGCCGCCGGATCCCGCTCAAAAACTGCCTTAATATCCCCTCTGATCGCTTCAAACATTACAATCTTCTTTAGGTCACCTGTTCAATCAGACAGGCCGCCTGCGCGGCAATCCCCTCGCCGCGACCAATAAAACCGATCTTTTCATTCGTCGTCGCCTTGATGTTCACATCCGAAGGCTGCATCGCCAGCGGGCGACTGATATTGATTTTCATTTGATCCACATACGGCCCTATTCTAGGCCCTTCCGCAATCACCACCGCATCAATGTTGTTTACCCGAAACCCCTTTTTGGCAAGGAGTCTTGATACCTCCTCAAGGAGATTAAGGCTTGCGATATCTCTCCATCGCGGGTCGCCCTCCGGAAAGTGGCGGCCGAGATCCCCCTCGCCCGCCGCCCCCAACAAGGCGTCACAAATCGCATGTAAAAGGACATCCGCGTCAGAATAACCGACAAGGCCCTTCTGATGCTGGATCTCCACCCCGCCGAGGAAACATCGGCGCCCCTCCGCAAGTCGGTGGACGTCATATCCAATGCCGACCCGTATCATGAGAGGCGTCTTCTCTCTCGAAGAATCAACTCCGCCAACTTAAGATCGGAAGGGGTTGTGATTTTTATATTTTCCGCCAAACCCGCCACACAGTGGACGGGAAATCCCAAACGTTCGACCAATGAGGCCTCATCGGTTCCTAAAAAACGGTCGGAAACCGCTTTTTGAAAAGCCCGAACCAGAATCTCCAACCGAAAGGCTTGAGGCGTCTGCATCGCCCAGAGGTTATCTCGTAAGACACCTGTTAGGATAACGTTGTCACCGGAGACACGATTGAGGGAGTCGGTCACCGGCATGGCCGCAACCGCGGCGCCGGATTCTTGCGCCTTTCGGACAACCTGTTCAATCAACAAAGGGGTGACAAACGGCCGCACCCCGTCATGGACAAGGACGACATCCGAAAGATCGCCTTCCTTTTCAAGAAGGGCAACCCCCATCCCGACCGAATCCTGGCGCGTCTTTCCACCAGGAACAACCCTTTTTATTTTTGTGAAGCCGGCAGTAAGAACCATTTGCTCAAAAAGCGGGAGGTCTTCCTGCGGCGCCATACAGATCAGATCATCAACAGCGTAAGACCCTTCAAAAACCGACAGGGTGTGAACAATGATTGGAAGGCCGCAAAGCGGCAGAAATTGCTTTTTGACGGCCTCTCCCAATCGCACACCTAAACCTGCCGCGGGGATAAGCGCGTGTACCATTAATGGTTTCTCATCACCCGTAATTCTTCACGTTCCAGCTCTTCACGCACTCTTGTAAAAATCATTCGCCCCGCCGTCGTCTGAAGCACGCTCGTCACAACCACATCCAGGCTCTTCCCAATCCACCTGCGCGCGTCATCGACCACAATCATCGTGCCGTCATCCAAATAACCGACGCCTTGTCCAGACTCTTTTCCCTCCTTTAAAATAAAGACCTTCATCGATTCGCCAGGCAGAACCACCGGCCTAAGCGAATTGCAGAGTTGATTGATGTTCAAAACGCGCACCCCCTGCAGTTCGGCCACCTTGTTGAGGTTTAAATCGTTGGTAATCACCTTCGCAGAAAGAACCTTTGCCAGCGCCACAATCTTGGCGTCCACCTCTCGAATGGACGGGAAATCATCATCAACAATCCGAACATCAAGGTTCACCATCTTCTGGAGGGTGTGAAGTACATCGAGACCGCGCCGCCCCCTCGCGCGCTTAAGAGAATCAGACGAATCGGCGATATGCTGCAGCTCTTGCAGGATAAACTGGGGAATAATATAGACCCCTTCCAGAAAACCGGTTTCACAGAGATCGGCAATCCTGCCGTCAATGATAACGCTGGTATCCAATATCTTATTATTGGAGACGCCTTGAGTTTCGCCCCGTCTAAAAAGGGCCGGCTCTTTTTCAATCCTTAAGGCGGAAATCAGGCCCACATAAGAGCAGACCAGCAGCGAGAATCCTTTCCAAATGAGGAAACCGGCTGCGTTCCAGGCAAAGAGCGGCTCAATCGCGACATTAAGAAAGCCCCCGGTGAGAAACCCCAAAACCACGCCAACCAATCCCCAGAAAAAACGCTTGGCTGCCTGCAGCTCTAAATAAAGTCCCAAGGCAGCCATACATCCCCCGACGACGAAACCGACAAGACCTCCCCATCCCCCCCCTGCCACAAACAATTTCGACGCGATCGAATAACCGATAAACGTGCTCAACAATATGAGAAAACCATGCATAATATACTGTCCCATAATCGTTATCCTTTCCCAATGAATTAGCAGGCTGTTGAAAAAGCTCATCTGCTTCGTTCTCGGTCCCTCGGAAATCCTCACGTACCTTTAAAGTACGTTGCGGTCTCCTCGGTCCCTGCGGCCTCGCATCTGGAATTTTTTGAACAGCCTGTATAGAAAACAAATTTTTCAACAACCTGTTAAATGTTAAGATGGGCCCTGCAATCATCGCTATTATTAAAGATCCTGCCCCCATAACGCCATAGTTTAAGGCTTGATAGGTAGAAATAATGTCCTCCCCTGGCGCTTGACCAACAATAAAACCGATGTCTCTTTTCTCGCCTTAGAGACTGCTGCATCATACTCATCCATATTCTGGACCGATTTTCGGTTCACCTCCATGATTAAGTCCCCGCGCTGCAATCCAGCCTCTTCCACCAGACTGCCCGGCTCAACCCATGTCACCAAAACACCCTTATCGTCTCTGTTTAAGCCAAATTGTTTCACCAGCTCGGGTGTAAGGTTCCTCACTTCAACGCCATTTAAAAGTGTGCTGGTTCGTTCGCCCTGCTCCCCCTGCTCTCCAGCCCCCGACATATCTTTTGGCTGCTCATCCACCATAATCACCACTTCTTTTTCACGCTTTTCACGGATGATCACCACCGTTGCCTTTGTTCCAACAGCCGTTTGGGCGGCGAGGTTTCTCAACTGGCTTGCGTTCTCAATCTTCTGTCCCATAAACGTGACAATCACATCGCCACGCCTTAATCCAGACCTCTCTGCGGGGCTTCCAGGAAGAACATCCGCCACCAGAGACCCCTTAGACTCTTTAAGATTGAACTCCTCCGCCAATTGCGGGGTGACCTCCTGAATGGAGATGCCCAACCACCCACGAATCACCTTTCCCGACTTCACTAAACTCTCCAACACAGATCTTGCCATGTTGCTGGGAACCGCAAAACCAATCCCCATATAACCGCCGCTCTGTGTAAAAATTGCGGTGTTGATCCCCACCAATTCGCCATGACTATTGACCATCGCCCCACCGGAATTTCCAGGGTTGATCGCCGCATCTGTCTGGATAAAATCTTCATAATCTGCAATGCCGACATTGGCCCTTCCCACGGCGGAAACAATGCCCATGGTCACCGTTTGGTTCAATCCGAAAGGATTCCCAACCGTTAATACATATTCCCCCACCTGCAACTTTCCGGAATCTCCCCAGGAGATCGTCGGAAGATCGGAGGCGTCAATTCGGATAACCGCAATATCGCTTTTCGGATCCGATCCCACCACCTTGCCCTTAAACTCACGTTTATCGCCAAGCAAAACCTTGATCTCATCCGCCTTCGCAATAACATGATTATTCGTAATAATCAGACCGCTTGAGTCAACGATTACACCCGACCCCAGGCTTGGCTCCCTCCGCTCCCTCGGCCTCTGCTGACGACGGGGATGCTCCTCTCCAAAGAAGCGTCTAAAAAAAGGGTCATCAAACGGAAAAACGGGGACCTCTTCATCTTTCTTAATCATGCGGGTGGTAGAGATATTCACCACCGCGGGGGTAACCGCTCTTGCGATCTCGACGAAGGTCTGCTCCGTCTGGACAATCGCCGGCGGTTTGGGCTTCGGCGGCTCATTCACGGCCTGCCCAAATGGGAGGAAATCAGAGACCAATATCACCCCGACCACCATCCCAACAATAAACAAAAAAACAGCGACGACAACTGTTTTTGGGCGAATTCCGTGATCGTCGTTTGCCATCAATCTCTCTCTCGTTGTCGGATTTTCCTGTCCACGCAGCGTAAGCGCGTTATTATACTACAGCATATTTTCCGAAGTAAAGTTATCGTATCAAATCATCATAACGCGGCAAAGCCCCCTCCCCCTCTCGCGCGCTGTGCGTGCTATTCTGGATAACCGGAACCAAATTTAGACATAGAATCTAAAATGTAACCCTACGGCATTAAGAACTAAGCTGAACTGAAAGGACGCCTGCACACCCTGGATCCTTATTTAAGCTGTCCAAGACGATTGCACAGAAACTTTCGAATATCTATCAGATGGCCCACCATCGCAGAAGTCCGCTCGTCGTTCAGACCCCCGTGGCAGGCTCAACAGGCTGCACATATTGCGCGGCGTGCAACTCACGCAGGAAAGAGGGAACCGAGGAAAACATATTGGCACTTTTGATATAATGGCGCCCAAATCAGGGGGAAATCGTATGTGGCCAAACCATCATCCTTACATTTTTAGCCTGATCTTTCTGATTATTTTGCTGGGCGGTTGTGAAAAGAAGACGATCCCGCTGATCAGCCACCCCGGCGCGCAGATATTTCATGCGGTGAAGCGGGCCGATGTCCGATGTTATCGCTGCCACGGCGACCGGGGCGAGGGAACGCATCGCGGGCCTTCCCTTACACACGCCGGAAAAACCATACCGCACGATCTGTTCATTTCGACCGTCCTGGATGGGCGAAACAACATGCCTCCCTTTCGCTCCGTTCTCACCGAAGACGAGATTCGCCAGATCATCGACTGGCTGGAGCAGATCCCGCCATGATCCGCCTCTTGAATCTGTCGATGTCGCTGGTAAGCGGAGGGCGAACGGTCTCCATTCTGGAAAACATCCACCTCGAGATTCCATTCAAACAGTTCGTCGCCGTGGTCGGCCCTTCCGGAAGCGGCAAATCAACCTTGCTGGGGCTGATCGCAGGCCTGGACCGACCGACATCGGGCTCGGTTCACCTCGACGGCATTTCTCTGGCCGATCTCTCCGAAAATGCGTTATCCCGATACCGCCGTGATAAGATCGGCATTATCTTTCAATCCTATCATCTGATCCCCACGTTCACCGCCCTTGAAAATGTTCTCATCCCGCTGGAGCTCAAAGGCCATGCCGATGCCGTGGCCGAGGCGCGCCGCCTCCTCTGCGAGGTCGGCCTGCAGGAGCGGGAGGGCCATTATCCTGTCCAGCTCGCAGGCGGCGAGCAACAACGCGTGGCGATCGCGCGGGCATTCGCGGGAAATCCAGAGATTCTCCTTGCGGACGAGCCAACAGGCAACCTTGACACCCATAACGGGGCGCAGGTTTTGGATCTCCTGATCGGCATGGCAACGGCAAAAGGCCGCTCCCAGATCGTTGAGATCAAGGCGGCGGAGCCGGGCTATCCCTTTTACGGCCGTCTTCAGGTCGCCCCCTCCTCCTCTCGCATCTTCCTGGATCCTTCCGATGTCTGGGTTGCCGAGGCGCTGATGCTCCGCCTGAAACTTGCCATCGGCGATCGCATTCAATTGGGAGAGGCCGTCTTTACCATACGTGGGGTCATTCTTAAAGAGCCGGACCGGATCGCCGGCATGTTCAGCCTTGGGCCGAGGGCGCTCCTCTCCCAGGAAGGTCTTATCAAAACAGGGCTGGCAGAGACGGGAAGCCGCCTCACCCGAAGTATTCTCTTTAAGGCGATCCCCCCTTGGACAGAGGCGACGCTGAAAGAGGCCCTTGTCCAAAAATGGTCGCAAAAAGGGTCGGATGAATGGGTGGAGATGCAGACCGCGCGCGAGGCGCAGCCCCGTCTGGGCCGCTTTCTTAAAAACTTCACCACCTATCTTGGTCTGGCAGGTCTCGTCACACTGATGATCGGCGGGATCGGCGTGGCGACCGGCATCCATGCCTTCATTAAAATGCGGATCGACACCATCGCCATCCTCAAGTCGCTCGGCGCCCCTGCCTCGACCCTTTCGGCCATCTACCTCCTCCTCGCCTTGATGCCTGGCGTCATCGGATCCCTGATTGGAATATTACTGGGGATGGGAATTGATCATGCCCTGCGGGCCCGCCTGTCCGTTTTCCTCCCGCCCGATCTCCTGTTCCAGGTCTCCTTGCGGCCGGCGTTGCGCGCCACGGCGATGGGCTTATCCGCCACACTCCTCTTTGCGCTCTGGCCTGTCTATGGCATCCGCCATATCTCCCCTTCCCGCATCTTTCGCCAGCCGGTGGAGGGGGATCAAAAAGGCATCTTTGGCGTGACGCGCACGCTCCTGGCCATCGTCATCCTCATCGGCTGGGCCGGCCTCTCTATCTGGCAGGCAGGCTCGCTTAAAATCGGCGGCTTTCTGGTCGTTGGCACTGGCGTCACGGTCCTCCTTTTGCTCTTGACCCTGGGGGGGATGCTCCGTCTGATGAAGCGCATGCCGCGCCTTTCGTCGCTTATATTGCGCTACGGCATCGCAACCTCCGCCCAGCGGACGCACGAGATGATCCTCTTTAAAACCCTGGGCGCCACCCGGCCTCTCTTGATCGCCATCCTGTCGGTGGAATACGCCCTCCTCGGCGCCCTCGCATCGGCCGTCGGCGGCATCCTTTCAACCATCGCCTCCTTCGGGATCGTCCACTTTCTCCTCGATATCCCATGGCGGTTTAACGCCTTTCCGATAGTCATGGCCCTCCCTGCCGCCGTTGTTCTCACCTTCGCAACCTCCTTTTGCATGATCTGCCGCACCTTAAACCAAAAACCGCTCGCCGTCCTGCGGGCGGAATAAATCGATCTCTTCCCCCTCCCCATCCAGGCGGGTCTTGGCACACACCTAACTCCGTAGGTTGAGTGCCCCCTAACCCCCCTTATCAGGGGGAGAACGGGACGAGGCGGCTTTCCCCCTTTAAGAAAGGGGGGAGGGGGGGATTTGGGAATCTCCCCTATCCCCTCTTCAGCCCATGCGCCCGCCTGCCACCGACAGAATATAAATTTACTTGGGCCGGATAAGGATGCTACCATAGACACTTTGGCATATTCCCCACAGGGTTGGAATCGTGAAAGAAATCCACATCAAGGGGGCGCGGGAGCATAATTTAAAGAATATCGATCTTTCCATCCCGCGGGATCGGCTGGTCGTCATCACCGGCCTTTCCGGATCGGGAAAATCGTCGCTGGCGTTTGACACCCTCTACGCCGAAGGGCAGCGGCGCTATGTGGAGTCCCTTTCCGCCTATGCGCGCCAGTTCCTGGAGCAGATGGACAAACCGGATGTCGACGCCATCGAGGGGCTCTCCCCCTCCATTTCCATTGAACAGAAGACGACCAGCAAAAACCCCCGCTCCACCGTCGCCACGGTCACTGAAATCTACGACTACTTCCGCCTCCTCTACGCCCGCGTTGGAAGACCTTACTGCTACCAATGCGGCAAGGAAATCACCTCTCAAACGATCCAGCAGATGGCAGACGCCATCATGGCCTATCCGGCCGGAGAGAAGATACAGATTCTCGCCCCCGTCATTCGGGGCCGAAAGGGGGAATATAAAAAAGAGCTCCTTGAGATCAGGCAGAAAGGCTTTGCGCGCATCCGGATAGACGGAAAGATTATGGACCTCTCCCAGGAGGCGATCATTCAGGATAAAAACAAGCGGCATACGATCGAGGTGGTCATTGATCGCCTTGTCCTGAAAGAGGGTTTAGAGCGGCGGCTGGCCGACTCCCTGGAGTTGGCCGCCAGGGTGGGAGGGGGGGTTGTCCTGATCTTGAAGGAAAAGGGAGAGGTTTTATTCTCGGAGCATCTCGCCTGCATTGATTGCAATGTGAGCTATCCTAAAATCGAGCCTCGCGCCTTTTCATTTAATTCGCCCCATGGCGCCTGTCCCGCCTGCGACGGCCTCGGAACTACCCTCGATATTGATCCCGGGTTGGTGGCGCCCGATACGACCCTCTCCCTTCGGGCCGGCGCCATTCGTCCCTGGGAGAAGCGGGGTTCACTCTATTACTACCAGATGTTGGAGGCGCTCGCCTCCCATTATCGCTTTGATCTTAAAACCCCCTTTTGCCGCCTTTCCCAGGAGATTCAAAAAGTCATCCTATACGGATCGGGCAAGGAGGAGGTCCGGTTTTACAATGACCATGACGGGCGGAGGGAATATTACCTAAAACCGTTTGAGGGGGTGATCCCAAATCTATCGCGTCGCTACAAAGAGACCGACTCTTCCTATATTCGGGAGGAGATATCGGCCTATATGGGAGCGCATCCCTGCGCCGCCTGCGGGGGAAACCGCTTGCGGCCGGAGAGCCTCGGCATAAAGATCAATGGCGCATCGATTGCCGATGTCACCCGCCTCTCTATTGGCAGGGCCCTGCAATTTATTTTAGACCTTAAGTTGAGCGAAAAAGAACGTTTGATCGGGCAGCGGATTTTAAAGGAACTTCGGGAGCGGATGGGGTTTCTGGTAAATGTGGGGGTGGATTACTTAACCTTGGATCGCGCCGCCGGAACTCTCTCCGGCGGGGAAGGACAGCGGATTCGACTCGCCACACAGATTGGATCGTCGCTGGTCGGGGTTTTATATATTCTCGATGAGCCGAGCATCGGCCTTCATCAACGGGACAACGTGCGGCTGCTCGACACGCTGAAGCGGCTGCGCGATCTGGGAAACACGGTGCTGGTGGTGGAGCATGACGAAGAGACGATTCGCACCGCCGACTGGGTCATTGATATGGGGCCTGGGGCGGGGGCGCATGGCGGCGAGATCATCGCGCAGGGAACGCCCGATGCCATCATGGCGGAGCCCCGCTCCCTGACAGGGCGCTACCTCTCCCACGAACGGGAAATCACCCTCCCATCCCGTTCGCGCCGTCCAAAGGGTTTTCTCACGATCAAAGGGGCATCGGAACATAATCTTAAAAACATCTCGGTCTCGATCCCGCTGGGGCTCTTCACCTGCGTGACCGGCGTCTCCGGTTCCGGAAAATCAACGCTGATCCTGGAAGTGTTGTATAAGCATCTCGCGCAACAATTTTATTATCATGGCGCCCTTTCACGCGAGAGGCCGGGAATCTGTCGCGCGATTGAGGGGATCGAGCGGATAGACAAGGTCATTCACATTGATCAATCCCCCATCGGCAGAACCCCCCGCTCAAATCCTGCTACCTATACCACGCTTTTTACCGCCATCCGAGATCTTTTTGCCGCGCTGCCGCAATCCCGGATGCGCGGCTACCGATTAGGGCGCTACTCCTTTAATGTCAAGGGGGGGCGATGCGAGGCATGCCAGGGGGAGGGGGTCATCAAGATTGAGATGCATTTTCTCCCCGATATCTATGTCACCTGCGAGGTCTGTCAGGGAAAGCGTTATAATCGCGAAACGCTCGATATCTGCTACCGCGGGGCGAACATTGCCGATGTGCTCCACATGACGGTGGATGACGCCCTCGCCTTTTTTCAAGCCGTCCCCGTTCTGCGTGACAAGTTGACCACGCTTACGGAGGTCGGTCTCGGCTATATCCGGCTGGGACAATCGGCCACCACCCTCTCCGGCGGAGAGGCGCAGAGGATAAAACTCTCCAGAGAACTCGCAAAGCGCGCCACGGGGGCCACCCTCTATATTTTAGATGAACCGACCACCGGCCTTCATTTCGCCGACATTCAGCGCCTTTTAGATATCTTAGACCGCTTCGCAGAGGCAGGGAATACGGTGGTGGTCATTGAACATAATCTCGATGTCATCCGAAACGCCGACTGGATTATTGACCTGGGACCGGAGGGCGGAGATTTAGGAGGGGGAGTGGTCGCCGTCGGAACCCCGCAAGAGGTTGCGCGGCTTGACCACTCCTACACCGGCCAGTTCTTAAAAAAGATGCTCCCTGAACCTGCTATCAAAGGGACCGCCCGTGACTGAAAACGAAGAGCGCACCCTCTTATCCAGAGAGGAGGTCGCCCACAGACTGATCTCCCTGATTGAACCGTTATCGCATGCCCGAATCGTATTTGAAGGTTTTACCCTGCCGGAGGAGTTTGGCGAATCGAAAGAGCTCGAGTTTGGGAATCTCGCCACGGCCAGGGCGCTCGGTCTTGGAATGGGGGCGGTCGAGATGGGAAAGGGCTTTGTGATCAAAACCATTGACGAGTTTTTCGCCGGAGAGTTAGAAAGCGCCGCCCCGGACCATCCCTTCTTTTCCCTGGTACGGCATGCGAACCTCTTTACCCTGGCCGTTGTCGGCGCCCAGAAAGATTGATTCCCCTATTAAAAACTGGCATAATTGACGTTATCTATACCTAAACCTAAATCGCGAAAACCGGTATGATCGCCCACTCTTTCCCCTCCCCCGACGATGAAATTCTTCAGGCAATCCTAATCACCGCCCCAGAGGAGGAGATGAACCTGATCGCAGACTTGGCGCGGGACGCCTGTGATACGGCGATGGCGGCGGTTGGGTTCGTTGACAAAAAGCGGATTTTATTAAAGTCAAAGATCGGCCTTACGATTTCAGAACTTCCCAGAGAGATTCTCTCCGAGGAAGAGGTTACGGTCATTCCCGACACGGCCGCCGATAAACGCTGGGATGAACGCTGGAAGAACGCCCCGTATGTTGCCGGGCCGCCGCATCTTCGTTTTTTTGCGGCCGCGCCGATCATAACAGAAAGCGGCTTTATCATCGGCATGGTCTCTGTCATGGATCCCTCCCCGAAGATGCCCACTCCACAGCAGAGGAGATACCTTCTAAAACTGGCGCAGGTTGTCGGATGGGAATTGCGTCACGCCAGCGAGCAACAGCGAGCAGAGCAACAGCGAGCAGAGCAACAGCGAGCAGAGCAACAGCGAGCAGAGCAACAGC
>CAYJWQ010000002.1:0-8558 GCA_964373895.1 uncultured Nitrospirota bacterium | reverse complement strand
GAGCAACAGCGAGCAGAGCAACAGCGAGCAGAGCAACAGCGAGCAGAGCAACAGCGAGCAGAGCAACAACACCGTGTGATGCTGGAATCTGCGCTGGACTGCATTGTTTGTATGGACCATGCGGGGAAGATTATCGAGTTCAATCCGGTCGCGGAAGAGACGTTCGGCTACACCCGAAGCGATGCGATCGGCAAACTGATGGCCGACCTGATCATTCCTCCCTCCCTGCGCGAGGCGCACCGAGTCGGTCTTGCGCGCTATCTGGCCACAGGGGCAGGCCCGGTCTTAGGAAAACGGATCGAGATCACCGCCATGCGCGCCAATGGAAAGGAATTCCCCGTCGAGCTGATGATCGTACCAATCCCCTCCGCTATTCCCCCACGCTTTATCGGCTTTATCCGGGATATTACCGAACGAAAACAGGCCATAGAGACGGAGATGAGGGCAAGAGAACTGGCCGGTGCCAATGCCGAGCTTTCGCTCTTTGCCTCTTTAGCCTCACACGATTTAAAGGAGCCGCTTCGGACGGTGCAAAGTTTCCTCGCCCTTCTTGCCAAACGGTACCAGGGAAAGCTGGATGCCGACGCAGACGACTTCATCGGCTACGCGGTGGATGGAGCGACGCGGATGGGAGAGTTGATTGAAGGGCTGCGGGTCTATTCACGGATTGGAACGCACGCGGAAGCCTTCGCCCCTACCGACTGCAACAGCGTGATTGAAAAGACGCTTGATAATCTGCGCGTGATCATCACCGAGACCGGCGCCATCGTCACTTATGATCCCCTCCCCACCGTTTCAGCCGACGGCGTTCAAATGATCTCGCTCTTTCAAAACCTCATTGCAAACGCCGTAAAGTTTACGAAAGCATCTCCTCCCAAAATCCATATCTGGGCAGATAAGATGACCGATCCCGATTCCATCCAGTGCGTGGCATGGCATTTCTCGATAAAAGATAATGGCATTGGCATTGATCCGAAGTATTTTGATAAAATTTTTGCCGTATTTCAACGCCTTCACGGCAAGAAGTATCCCGGTACCGGCCTGGGCCTTTCCCTCTGCAGGAAGATCGTGGAGCGCCACGGCGGGCGCATCTGGGTGGTCTCCAGGGAGGGAGAGGGGAGTACGTTTCACTTTACGATACCGATCCTACCCACTTAGAGATGGCGGCGCTTCCGTTGGATCACGGCGTAACCTTTTTCAGAAATAAGGAGCGAATATGGATGAAATCACAGCCAACCCGTTTGAAATCTTATTGGTGGAAGACAATCCCGCCGACGTCCGTTTAACGAAGGAGGCCCTAAGGGAAGGGAAAATCTGGCATAAGCTGATCGTGGTGGGGGACGGCGTGGAGGCGATGGCCTATTTAAAAAGGGAGGCCCCCTATTCAGACGCCTATCCGCCCGACATCATCCTCCTCGATTTGAATCTGCCGAGAAAAACTGGCCGCGAGGTGTTGGCGGAGATTAAAAACAGCCCTGACTTAAAGCGGATCCCCGTGATTGTTTTAACCACATCCAACGAGAAGGAAGATATCCTTTCATCCTACAGCCTTCGCGCCAACAGCTATATCACCAAACCGGTCGACATCGGCCAGTTTATTAAGGTGATAAAGGCATTTGACGAGTTCTGGTTCGGCATGGTAAAACTTCCTGAAAGGCGGAAATCGTAAATAGGTCGAAGATGGACTTTTGGAACAGACTGTTACAAGGTTACAAGGAGGAGCAATGACACAAGACCATACCGAGATTCAAATTCTTCTAGTGGAGGACAACCCTGGCGATGTGCGCCTCACCCAGGAGGCCCTTAAAGATGGGAAGGTGGCCAATACGATGTATGTGGTCGAAGACGGCGAGGAGGCGATAGACTTCCTCTACAAGAAGGGAAAATATGAGGAAAGCGTCCGTCCGGATCTCATTTTGCTCGACATCAACCTCCCTAAAAAAGGGGGGCTCGAGGTCTTGGATGAGATCAAAAAAGACCCCGACTTAAAACGGATTCCGGTGGTGATGCTCACCACCTCGAAGGCCGACAAGGATATCCTCAATGCCTACGACATGCACGCCAACTGCTATATCACCAAACCGGTGAACATCGAACAATTCAATTCAGTGATCAAGGCGATTGAGGATTTTTGGTTTATGGTCGTCAAACTTCCTCCACATTCAAGCTAAGAGTTAAACCCAGATTACATTAGAAAAACAACGCCCATGCAGACTTAAATCCCCTCCTTAAAAAGGAGGGGGAGGGGAGGTTATTCGTGTTTTGCTCTTTATTTTTGGGTCTATTTTATTGAATGCCCTTGAATAACCCCTCCTAACCTCCCCTATCGGCAGGGGAGGATTAAGCATACGGTATTCCACACTTTAGATTTTTTCTATTGCGTAATATAGGTTAAGACAAAGAAGATGAAAGAAGACCTCTTATTCACAGGCGCCACCTTGCAGCTCCTTCTCGTGGAGGACAGCCCCGCCGACGCCCGTCTCTTGCATGAGATGCTCTCGGAGATGGGGGAGAAGCGGTTTCTGATCACCCATGCCGACTCCATCGGGAGCGCGATTCAAAACCTCTGCGAAAACCCGTTCGATCTGATCTTGCTCGATTTAACCTTGCCCGACAGCGACGGGCTGGACACCGTGGAGCGGATGCGCGCCGCCGCTCCTCTGATGCCGATCGTGGTCCTTTCCGGCGTTCAAGAGGAGGCTGTTACCTTGTTAGCCTTGCAGCGCGGGGCGCAAGACTATTTGGTCAAGGGACAGACAGATAAGGAGCTCTTGATCCGATCGATTCGTTACGCCATCTGGCGCAAGCAGGCCGAGGACCGCCTTAAATATATGGCCACCCACGATCCGGTCACCCAGCTCCCCACCCGCCTTCTTTTTACCGACCGGCTTCGTCAGGCCCTGTCAAATGCCTCCCGCTACCGGCGGCAGGTTGCCGTCTTCTTTCTCGATGTCGATCGGTTTAAAACGATCAACGACACGCTGGGACATCCCGCGGGCGACCTTTTGCTGAAAGCCGTCGCAGAACGGCTGACCGCAGCGGTGCGCGAGGGAGACACCGTCGCGCGGCTGGGGGGGGACGAGTTTGTGTTGCTCCTTGATCAAGGAGGCAAAGAGGGACATTATTTCAATAGCATTGCCCAAAAAATCATTGACGCCTTCTTGGAGCCGTTTGAATTGATCGGACAGGAAATCTTCATCACCGCGAGCGTCGGCATCGCCGTCTATCCAAACGACGGGACCAACACGGAAACGCTTCTGAAAAATTCCGACGCGGCCCTGCTTCTCGCCAAGGAGCAGGGGAGAAACAATTATCAGCACTATTCCCCTGACATGAACGCCAGGGCGATGGAACGGTTGCGGATGGAGACCGACCTGCGGAGGGCGTTGAAACGGGAAGAGTTCACGCTGCATTATCAGCCGATACAAAATCTGCTCACCGGAGAGATTGTCGGCATGGAGGCCCTGGCTCGCTGGCAGCCGCCCAACAGCCCCCTCGTTTCCGCTCCGGGATTTATTCCGGTCGCCGAGGAGAGCGGATTGATCCTTCCGATCGGCGACTGGATGCTGAACGCCGCCTGTCAACAAAACAAGGCGTGGCAGAAGGCCGGCCTAAAACCGATCCGGATCGCCGTCAACATTTCGGCCCGCCAATTTCAACAGGAGGCGCTTGTCGCAAGCATCGGCCATACCTTAAGAACAACCGGCCTCGATCCGCGATACCTTGAACTGGAAGTGACCGAAGGGGTCGTGATGAAAACTGCGGGTATCACCATTTTGAAGTTGCGGGCCTTGCATGAAATGGGAATTCAGATCGCGATTGATGACTTTGGAACAGGATACTCTTCTTTAAATTATCTAAGGCACTTTCCGATCCACACCTTGAAAATTGACCAGTCTTTCGTCCGCGACATCTGCGACAATACGGATGATGCGGCCATTGTGAAAGCGATCATCACCCTTTCGCACAGCCTGAACTTAACCGTTGTGGCCGAGGCGGTGGAGACGACCGATCAGCTTCGGCAGTTGCAAAAACTTCAATGCGATGAAATGCAGGGGAGCCTGTTTTGCCTGCCCCTGTCGGCTGAAGCGGCCACGAAGTTTCTTGCCGCGCAGCAAAACAAAAAACCGACCAAAAAGTAAGCCTACCGATAATTGATAAACTGTAAATCGATCCCGAAATCTTTGGACTTAAGAGTGGCGATTGCCGCTTGAAGTTCATCCTTGCTCTTTCCACTGACACGAATCTGATCCCCCTGAATTTGCGTCTGGACCTTTAACTTGGCATCCCGCGCCGCCTTGCCGATCTCTTTCGCCTTTTCAGAGGCAATCCCCTGTTGAAGCGTGATCTTCTGGCGAACCGTCCCGCCGAGCGCCTTTTCAACCTTTTCGTAAATCAGCGCCTTGAGCGAAACGCCCCGTTTGACCAGCTTGGATTGAAGAATATCCAAAACCGCCGCAAGTTTATACTCATCGGCAGAGGTAACGATGATCTCCTTCTCCTCCTCCAGACGCACCTCGCTATGGGAGCCTTTTAAGTCAAATCGCTGTCGAATCTCCTTCATGGCCGTCTCCACGGCATTCTTCACCTCTTGCAGCTCGATCTTCGATACAATATCAAACGAATAGCCCTCCGCCATGTCAGTCCCTCCAAACCTTCAGGGAAAATATAACGATCTCTCTTCTTTTGTCAACCGGAGGGGGGGCAGGCGCAAGGTATTGAGCAGACGAATCGCATATATACTGCTCCCCTTGCGGGAGGGGATAAAGGGGAGGGGGAACAATTGATATTCTCTATCGCTGTTCCTGGGTGCATTGACGAAGAGGTTTTTCACCTATATACTCGATCCACTTGGGGAGTATAGGGAATATGCCGTTTAAGTTTGATCGCACGTCCATTCCAGATGTGGTTATTATCGAGCCAACGGTCTATAAGGACGCCAGGGGCTTTTTCATGGAGACGTACAAGCTGTCCGATTTTTCCGCCCTTGGCATGGGACAACCCTTTATCCAGCATAACCATTCAAGGTCGGGATATGGTGTTTTAAGGGGTCTTCATTACCAAAGAAAACCAAAAGCCCAGGGCAAACTCCTTCGCGTCACGGACGGCGAAATTCTTGATGTCGCAGTGGACATCCGAAAAGGATCGCCAACCTGCGGCCAATGGGTAGGGGCAACCCTTTCTTCCGAAAACCAAAAGATGATGTACATCCCGATCGGTTTCGCACACGGTTTTTTAATCCTTTCGGAAACCGCCGATGTGTTATACAGCACAACCGAGGAATATTCCCCCGAACATGACGCCGGGATTCTCTGGAACGACCCTGATTTAGGAATCGTCTGGCCAATGGATCACCCCTCCGTTTCAAAAAAGGATGCGGTCCTTCCACGGCTCAAAGAGGTGGAGACCGGATTTTAGCAGGCTGGCCATACATCATATATATTTTTCAGCAATCTGCGAGCGACACCCAAGATAGAAAACATCTCCCCCCCCATCCCCCCTTGGCAAGGGGGGATGGGGGGGGGAGGGGGTTTAGATGACAGAACCCGTTTCTATCTTGGGCGACAGAAGACCGTCCATTAAACTGACTTCTTCATTTCCTCGATCGCCTCTTTAATCTGGGCTTCGACGCCTTCACAGATTAGAGGGTCTTCGACCATATCGACAATGTCGTCTTCTGTCACCGAAATAAACTTTCTTGTCTTTCCCTTTGTCAACGAAATCAGAAAGCTATTGTTGGTGGACCGAACCGGGATGACCCCCTCGACCCTGGGATCTATTTTCTTGAGAATGTCAAGAAATCTTGCGCGACCTTCTTCTACCTCGTTCATAACCGTTCTCCGTTTTACTTCATAGAGGGGGCAATTTTATTCCTCTCCCCACTTTAATTTCTGTCGCAACATCTGATAGTAGTTACGATGGGGGGAGCGGATCAATTTCAGGCGTCCCTGAAATGCCTGAATGCGCACGGTATCATCCATTTGGAGGGAAAAACTTTCGTGTCCGTCAAACGTGACAATCGGCCCTGTTTGCACGGTCTTTAACGTCACTTCGATTTCTGCAGACGATGGAACGACAATCGGACGATGGGTCAGCATGTGTGGCGAGATCGGCGTTAGCACAATGGCATCCACAGACGGATGGACAATTGGCCCGCCGCAAGAGAGGGAATAGGCTGTTGATCCTGTCGCGCTGGAGATAATCAGTCCATCCGCCCGCAGCGAAGTCACAAACTGATGGTCAATCGTGATTTCCAGCTTAATCAACGTGGATATCGTCCCCTTATGAAGGGTAACGTCATTTAATACGGTGGGTTGATGATATCGATCGCCTCCACGGTGAATGACGCTTGTCAGCATGAGCCTTGAATCATCCAGGAATTTCTCCTTAAAAATCATCTCCAGGCCTTGATAAAGTTCATTAAACGCCACTTCCGTCAGGAAGCCCAGACTGCCTAAATTGACCCCCAACACCAGGATATCGCGTCCTTCAATCAATCGCGCGACGGAAAGAAGGGTCCCATCCCCTCCCAATACGATGATCATGTCAACGGAGGGGACAGGCCGTTTTTGGGTGATATCAATCAGCGTGACTTCTTTCCCCCGATGATGAAGCCAATCAATTAATTTTTCCAAAATTTCTTTCTCTTTGGGATGATTGGGCTTAACGGCAATGCCGATACGTTTCACGATGGAGGCCTTGGTTTTCAGAGTGGAATTGATTCTATCTGTGCATCTTTATTGTTGTCAATCAGCTCGGAACACCCAAGAACATAGAAAACATCACCCCTCCCCTTTATCCCCTCCCACGAGGGCTGGGGGTTTAGATGACAGAATCAGTTTTCTCTCTTGGGGAACATGTCAATAAAAAGGCTCTTCTCCAAAGTGATTGGATTAGCCGGCCAACCTACGCATTGATAACCGTGTTCAAGTGGACGCGGGAGGAGAGAGAGTCACGGGGACCCATTCTTTAAGTGGGCTAAGAAAACCGCATCTAAACTTCCCCAGCCAGAGCAAGCCGCCATCAAAAGGGCGAGGTCAACCTCGGAAGAGAGCTCAACCTGAAAGACAAATCTTAAGAGATAACCCAAAATAAAAAAATAGGTGCAGGCCATCGTAAAGCCCGGCCAGAGGAAAAAGCGAACCCGTGCGGCGCGATCCAGGGGAATCGTGCGTGACGCGGCAAAAGATACCGTCGAGAGGAGCCCCCCCACCAGACCGACCGACAAAGTTTGATAAACCGGGTGATGAAGAAGATGCCCGATCAGCCCGCCCGCAACGCCGCCCACAACGATGGAGAGGGGGACCCACAGCAGCTTTAAGAGAGCAGCCTTTGTAAATAGCTCAAAGAGGGATCGTCCATCCGGAAAGATCGTACGCACCCCCGCCCCCTCACGCACCCGAAGGTAGCCGATCTCGAATCCATCGCGGGCGACCGCGCTCGCGACAAAACTAATCATGGCCGCCCGGACAATTTTATACCCAAAGAGAAACTCCACAATCCCCAAGATCATCCAGTAGAGAAAGAAGGCATAGATCAGGCCAATTTTAATTGAAAACCACTTCAACTCTTCCGGCCGCTCCCGAAAGAGGGTGTAAACCGGTTGGCCAAACCCCTTGGCGTAGGCGTAAAGCGCCACGGGGATACAGGTTAGCGACGAGAAGATCGCCACAGTCACAAGGTAGCCGACATGGGATTGTGAATAGAGGAAATAGCCGATAACAAGAAAAGGGAAATAAACGGCAAGCCCAGAGACGACAATGACCCTTAACTTAACCCGTCTGGACGCCCGGTCGGCGTCGAGCGTCTCGCCATAGATCAGACGCAATTTTAACCGATGAAGCATAGCGAATGGCTCATCAAAGAGAGGCGTGCCAGGCAGAGATCATTTCAGCGCTCACATCCACCAGGATCACATCCCGAAGCGATTTCGGTTGAAAGGCGTTGACCGCATCTATCATCGCCTTGGCCGCATCTCCCGGCGAGACCCTCCCGACCCCCGTTCCCATCCCAGGAAGCGCAACCGATTTCCATCCCCGTTGATCCGCCAGGACCAGCGCCGCGCGGGTGGCGAGGCGCACATTCTCAACCGGTATCGTCTCCGCGGGGCGGGTCATCGTCGGGGCATGAATAATCGCCTTAAATTTTGTCTTTCCTCCGGTTGTGATCACAGCAGAACCAACCGGAATGGGGGCCTGCGCCACCGCCTCGCGTTCAACTTCCACTCCCGCAGCCCGCCGGATCACGCCCGCCACGCCGCCCCCCATCACGCCCTGGCTGTTCGCCGGATTGACAATAACTTCTGCCGCAACCTCCAGAATGTTTCCACAAATAACATGAATCTTCATGGTGGCCTGCGATCAGGCTGTTGAAAAACCCGTTTTACGGACAGGCTGATGAAAAAGCTCCAGATGCGGGCCGCAGGGACCGAGGAGACCGCAGCGTACTTTCAAGGTACGTGAGGACCTCCGAGGGACCGAGAACGAAGCAGGTGGACTTTTTCAACAGCCTGCTAGGGCGCAAGGTCGATCTTGCGCACCTCTCCCAATAGAGAAAGC
>CAYJWQ010000001.1:4735-84265 GCA_964373895.1 uncultured Nitrospirota bacterium | reverse complement strand
ACGAGTTGACCTGGCTCTGGGAATCCCGATTAACGCCGCTTATTTGGGCAAGAGAACGAATCTGTCTCATAGGAGTCTGGCCCTATTTGCGAGAAAAGTTTCCCCATATTCTCTAAAATGTGTCCCAGTTTAAGAAGGCCTTCTCGCGATAGAGTCGCTCAATATTAAGCGGGTGGGGAATGCCTCGTTTTTGTAAGAATTCAGAGATCGTCTTTAAGGGGAGGCCAACGGCGGCAAGGTAGTCTCCGTCCATTCTTTTGATATATTTGCGCCCTTCTCCCTGTAAGGAGAAGGCCCCCGCTTTTCCGTATGGCTCGCCGGTCGCGATGTACCGCTCGATTTCGGCATCGCCCATGGCGGCCATCGCGATCGGTATCGTTTCTAAATGCGTCTCTATTGTCTTCTCTCTCGTACCCAGGAGGGTGACGGCCGTAAGAATGGTATGTCGCGTTCCCTGCAACTGTCGCAAAATTCGCTTTGCGTCGCGAGCATCACTCGGTTTCCCGATCTTTTCCCCTTGGCAATCAATAAGGGTGTCACTCCCAATAATGATGCTATTGGGAAAATCGCCCTCGACCGATCGGGCCTTCTCTGTGGCAAAAAGGACGACCTCTTCTTTTGCCGACCTTTGATCGTTGAATTCTTCCTCAAAGCGGGGGGCAACGGTTTTAAATGGAATGCCCAAAAGGGCCAGGATTTCTTTGCGGCGTATCGAGGTGGATGCCAGGATAATACGGTATGGCCCATTGTATGGTCTATTGTATGGCGTTGGGGGGTTCATACAGATGCCACTTCAGAGAGATAGGGAAGCAGCAGCGCTTGGGTCTCTTCTAAGCTTTTTACGCAAACTAATTGGGCGCGTAGTTTAGATGCCCCTTGAAAACCCCGGCAGTACCAGCCGAGATGCTTTCTCATGCCGGAGAAATAATGACCGTTGATCTCTTGAAAGAGCGTGGCGTGTTCCAGGGCGACCCTGATCCGTTCAGCGTATGATGGATGAACGTTTTGAAAGATCCATGGATTGCCGAGGGCAGACCGTCCGATCAGAACGCCATCTACCCCGCTTCGTTGAATTTTTTGATGCGCCTCTTCCAGTGTGGCGATGTCGCCGTTTCCTAAGATGAAGGTCCCCGATCCGCGCGCGATCGATGCCGCCTCGGCAATCGCATCCCAATTGGCCGATCCACGGTAACCTTGAGAGAGCGTTCTGCCATGAATCGATATCGCCGCTGGATTTGTGTCAAGCAGATGTTGCACCCATTCCCTGATGACAATGCGGTCGGTCCCTAATCGTGTTTTCACAGAAACGGGGATGATTTTTCGTGGAGATTTCTCCCTTTGTTGCGCAGACCACGCCACGATTTTTGGATGAAGGTCTAAGGTGGCAAGAGGCGCCCCATCGGCCCATCTTTTAATCCCTTCCTTCGCGGAGCGGATGATGGCCTGGGCGCGCATGGGATCTACGATCAGGCCGGCGCCGCAGCCGTTGGATGCGACCTTCTTGGCGGGACAACCCATGTTAATGTCGAGGCCGTCAAATCCGAGCGCGCAGACAAGCTGCGCCACCTTAAAAAAGAGGGCGGGATCGGCCCCGTAAATCTGGGCGACCACCGGCCGCTCGATCTCATCAAAGCGCAGTCCCGAAAGCTCTCTCTCCGCCCCGTGGCAAATTCCATCGGCGCTGGTAAATTCCGTGATGATCAGATCGGGCTTGCTATGCAGGGCAACGATTCGCCTAAAGGCGGGGTCGGTGACCCCATCCATAGGGGAGAGTCCGATGATCGGCCGCCCGATCTCTTGCCAAAAGTTATCCATCGCCGCTTTTTTATATCACATATCCGCTAAAGTAGAAAAGCGGTGACAAGCGATCATGACGCATTATACAATCCGATCTGGTTAGCTGGCAGGCCATGTTTGGAGAATTTATGATGAATCATCTTAAGTTTCTGGAAGGGCTTGCGCCGGTGCAAATGAGGCTGATTGATATCTGTCGGGCGATGTCGGAGAACGAAAAAGTGCTCGTGGGCGCCAAGGAGATACTAAAAGTTCTTGCGATAGAAGACTGGCAGATGGACGAGTCCGATTTTGAGCATGACTGCGAAGCCCTGGGCGTTCAGGTCGATCCGATTGATGCCTATCCGCCGTTGAGCGTCGGATACGCCTACCGTCTTCTTTTAGAGATGGGGATGCCATGGCGTTGCCGTTATCCCTATTTTGAATTGAGGGGAATGATTGGCGACCAGCATGATGATCTCCCACAGGGGCCGGAATATGTGGAGGCGCGCCTCTCACCCTTTTCGCACGTGGTGATGCCGGTCGGAAGGGCGCCGCTTCTTCCGATTTCTCTGCTAAATGGCGTGGTCCTCCCTGATGGGACAGAGATTCCCTCTCATAATCTCGAGGAACTTTGGACCGCCTTTGAACATCTGCGGCAGGATCCTGCCATGCCACTGGATAATTTAATGGAATTTATCCCGGGGCCTGACTTTGCGTCAGGAGGGGTGGTGGGCGGCGCAGAAGCGATCCGCTCGTTGTATGCCGATGGGAAGGGGGCGTTAACGCTGCGCGGAGATATTAAGACCGAAATAGAAGGGGCCAGAACGCGTGTCGCCATCACTTCCTTGCCGCCAGGGGTGCTGGTTAGAGACGTCATGGAGCAGATACGGGCGTTGGCGAGGGAGGGGAAGGTTTCGTTCTACAACATCAAGGATGCCTCGCATCGAGAGCGGATTAGAATCGTTCTGGATACACCTCGGAACCTCTCTTCCCCGGCGTTACAGGAGATACTATTTCGAGAAACTGACCTCGAAAAAAGGGTGAACTTTCAATGCGCTTTTTCGGATGAAACAGGTTGGACAGGCGCAAATTCGCTGATTGAGACTTTAAGGGAGGCGACCGTACGCTGCACCCTTTCATGGCAGCGGAAAGATGGAGAGCCGATTGAATATCTGCCGTTGCTTCGTGAGATTCAGGAGTATGGCGGTTATATAAGCCGATTAACCGACCTGATCGATATGAGAAGAAGCCGCCTGCTGAATCTGGCGGGCGGTAAGGAATAGCATAACGTGACCGGTCGGGGAAAGGCGGAGGCGCTCCTTTTTGCGACAACCCTCATCTGGGGAGGCACCTTCGTTATCGTAAAAGTGGGGCTTATCGGACTCTCCCCTTTTTTGATGGTCGCCCTTCGATTTAGCCTCGCCGCTTTCTTCCTTCTTCCCTTTTGTGTCCCATCCCTGTTGCAGATAGAGAGAGCCGACCTTTTGCGCGGTTGTGGTCTGGGGGGGCTTCTTTTTGTCGGATTTATTCTTCAGACGATCGGATTGGGTGAGACGACCGCGGGAAAGTCGGCTTTTATCACGAGCATGATGGTGATCTTCACGCCGCTCTTTCAGGCCATTCTCCTGAACCGCATGCCAAGGCGGGAGAATGTGATCGGCGTCCTCATTGTATCGGTTGGACTCTGGTTTCTTACATCGCCCGAGGGAGGCGGCCTTAACCGGGGCGATCTCTTCACGCTCCTTTGCGCCCTGGTCTTTGGCCTTTATATTGTCCTTCTTGACCCTGTCTCCAGACGATGCGACTCCCTTGCCCTGACATTTCTTCAGATTGCATCTCCCGCGGTTTACGGCTGGATTGCGCTCTTTTTCCTGGAGACGCCGCGCTTTTCTTTGTCCTGGGAGGCCGTTTTTGTGCTGGCCTATATGATATTTCCGGCAACCATTCTGACCGGATATATTCAGACCCGTTATCAGCGGGACACCACGCCGACTCGGACCGTTCTGATTTTCTCTATCGAGCCGGTATGGGCGGCGATACTGGGGTTTCTCTTCCTTAAAGAGAGGTTGACGCCCTGGGGTATGATCGGCGCCGGCCTGGTTGTTTTAGGGATATTGTTTTCTGAAATGTATGGCCTGGTGGGGGGAAACCGGCTATCCCGCGAAGCCGATCCACTTCGGCGCTGAATTTTGGTTGACGGAACTCGACGAAATCTATAGCATAGCCTGCAGAGTGGTAAAAGAGCCGCATGTAGCATGTTGTCTTTATGTTATATAAGAATCGATCATGGCGTATGGTGAAAAAGACGACGAATGTCCTGCTGGCCCTTTTTCTTATCACCCTGTTTTGGGAAGGGGCTGCCTCGGCTTTATCTCTGTGAAGAGGAGATTGCCCTTCTTCAGGCGGAACAGGAGGGGCTCGTGGTGGTCTCGGCCGCAAAGTACAGACAGATGTTGGATGAGGCCCCCGCGTCCATTACCATTCTCA
Organism: uncultured Nitrospirota bacterium; assembly: GCA_964373895.1. Lineage (GTDB taxonomy): Bacteria > Nitrospirota > Nitrospiria > SBBL01 > SBBT01 > SBBT01. The sequence goes on along the minus strand of CAYJWQ010000001.1, from coordinate 80,002 downwards.
CCGCCAGGGAAATCAAGGGATATGGTTGGCGAACGCTCGCCGATCTTTTTCGGTCGGTGCGGGGGTTTTACGTCTCCGATGATCGAAACTATAGCTATCTCGGCGTTCGGGGGTTTTTACGTCCGGGCGATTATAACAGCAGGGTGCTCGTTTTATTAAATGGCCATACCCTCAATGATGATATCTGGCAGACGTTTCTCCTGGGACGAGAATCGGGCATTGATCTTGATCTGATTGATCGGATTGAAATCGTACGCGGACCCGGTTCGGCCCTTTATGGAACGAGCGCGTTTTTTTTTCGTTGTCAATATCATCACTAAAGAAGGGGCAGAGAGACCTGGCGTCCATTATTCGTTAGAGGCGGGGGATTTTAATACCAACAAAGGCCTTCTTACGTTTGGCAAGCGATATCAAAATGGCGCCGATCTGTTATTAAGCGGTTCCTACACGGAAAGCGGCGGTCAAACCCTTTATTTTCCTGAATATGACGATGGAAATGCCGCCAATAACGGCGGCTATGCGGAGGGGACGGATGGGGAGTCGGTCTATGCCATATCCGGAACGCTGCGCCACAATGCGTTACAAATCGATGCGATCCTCTTTGAGAGGGGGAAAGAGATTCCAATAGGCACTTACTCGCAAGGCTTGGTTTTTAACAACAAAGGGGTTAAAACTTATGATAAAAGATATTTCCTCGAGCTGAAATATCGCCCTCAATTGGCACGAAACCTGGGATTTCTCTTGCGATTCTATTATGATTGGTATGGATACAAGGACACCTCTCTTACGCGAAACAGTTCAATCCAGGTTGTTTCCAATCGTACAAGGACAGAAGGGGGATGGTATGGAAGTGAACTGCAACTGGACGTAACCCCTTTGACGTGGAACCGATTGATCATGGGGATTGAGTTGCAAGCCCACGATGATCTTTTAAAAAACATTGATGAAGATCTGGCTACGACCGATTTGAGTCGGCGCGAGCAGTTTCAGCTCTACTCTGTACATCTCCAGGAGGAAATTCGATTAAGAAGGAATCTTATCCTGACAGGGGGCGCGCGGCTTGATTACTATAAAGATTACCTTCGATATGGCCGAAACAGGGCCACCCCGCGTCTGACGTTATTGTATGAGCCCGATGAGAGGGGGGTCATCAAATTCCTCTATGGCCAGGCCTTTCGTGTTCCCAATAGCTACGAATATTTTTATTGTGGCGGTTCAACTGGTTATGTCTGCAATCCCGACTTAAGATCTGAAATCAACACCACGTATGAGATCGTTGCCGAGAGAAGGCTTGGGGCGTATTTTTTGGGGAGTGTTTCCCTCTATCGTTACGATATTAAAGATCTGATTACTGAAATACCGGCAGGCGCCAATCAAATGTTTGTGAATCTGAACCGTGTTCGAAGCGCTGGTATCGAGACGGAGATAGAGGATCGCTCGCCTTCCGGCTTAAAACGTTATATGATCTATACCTAATCAGGTGGCTGAAAATCGTGATCAGCGGGAAGCGCTCTCGAATTCGCCGCGTCATCTGGCAAAAATCGGGCTCCTTTTCCCGCTGTCATTGAACGCAGCTACCCTGGGATTTGAAGGCCAGTATGTGGGAGAAAGAAAGAGCAGCACAACGCCGGTTCAGGAGATTGATCCTTACAGTTGTTGCCAATATCACGTTAAACATGCCATATCAAGGGATCGATTTTTCAGCCTCTATTTATAATCTGTTTGATGAAGGGTATGAAGATCCGGGGGCGGTGGGGCATCGGCCGATTGTAAGAATACCTCAAAATGGAAGAAACTTTTATGTCAAGATGTCCGGCCATCTTTAGGCGGTGTGGCTGTTTTGGTCTCTTAGCCTTTTTGCTCGGGCCGATACCGGCGGCCTCGGCGGAAGTGGCGGTGATTAAAAGCCACGATTTGCCTCCGTATAATCAAGCGGTGAAGGGTTTTCTAAGCGCTACCCAGGCCTCCGTCACGGAATATCATCTGGCGGGAGATGCCCAGGGGGATACCGGCATTGTCAATAAGGTGAAGCGATCGCGGCCTGATGTTATCCTGGCGGTCGGCGCAAAGGCGGCAACTCTCGCAAAAGAGAATCTATCAGAAACGCCGATGGTCTATTGCGCGGTGATTACCCCGGAGAAACATGGCTTTACGGTTGGAAATATCACCGGCATTGCCATGGAGATTCCCGTCAAAGAGCAGTTTAGGGTCTTTAAGTCGGCGGTCCCCACACTCAAACATATCGGCGTGGTCTATGATCCATCGAAAACCGAATCGTTGATTCGCAGGGCGCGCGAAGAGGCCCATTTGTTGGGACTTGAATTGATTGCCGTCGCAGTCTCCCATCCCAGGGATCTCCCCGGCGCGATTCGGCGACTTCTGCCCCAGGTTCAAGGGGTTTGGATGGTTCCCGACAGCACGGTAATGACGACCGATTCGATCCAGTTTATCCTCCTTACGACCTTGCAGGAGAATGTCCCTCTTATGGCGTTTTCATCGGCGCTCGTAAAATCGGGCGCGCTTTTATCCCTCTCGCCCGATTATTTTACAATCGGAAAACAATCTTCCAGATTGATTGACAAGATACTTACAAACCCAAATTCTCCAAGAGGGAAGATCGTCTATCCGGAGGCGTCTTACGTCAGTATTAATTTGAAGACCGCGAGGATTCTTGGAATTGACATCCCGAATGAGATTCTAAGTCAAGCCGGTGAGGTTTTTAAGTGAAAAATCTTAAACCAAGAAGATTCAGCCTTAGGGCAAAATTCACGTTGATGATCGCCCTGATGATCAGCGCGGTTGGACTTTTCCTCGGCTGGTATGCTTATGCCAAGACCAAAGAGGTGCTTTATGATGAGCTGATGGCCCGTGGAAGGGGTATTGCCCGCAATCTTGCTTTTAATAGCCGCTATGCGGCCCTTACAGAAGACAGGACGGTCTTGCGTGATCTCATCTACGGCATCAGGATGGAAGGGTCGGTGGTATTCGGCCGCGTTTATGGAGATCAAAGGGACCTGTTGATGGACGCCCGTTTCGATACGGAGGAGATCATCAAGGGGAAAGAGCCCTCTCCCAAGTTGGGGCCCCTTCCGATGGAGTTGGTCATTCGGCCTCCCACGCAAAACGGGGCGCAAAATGGGGCGGAGGATATCTACAGCATTATCGCCCCTATTATTTTCACGAAAACAAACCTCCCCTCCGATGTCGAGGCGCAACTGACAGAGATTTTTGAAATGGGGGATGAGAAACAGAAAGGGAGCCCCATCGGATATGTGGAGGTCGGCATCTCTATAAAACCGATGCATGAGAAATTAAATCGCCTTATCTGGTTTTATGCGGTATTAACGGTCGTGGTCATTGGGGTGGGCATCTTCTTTTCTGAAATTTTTATTTGGAGCCTCCTTTTGCCTGTCAAGGGAATGATCAGAACCGCCCAGGAGATCGCGCAGGGGAACATGAAAAGGCGTGTCCATGTCCGCTATAAAGATGAAATTGGCGAGTTGGCCACGATCTTTAACCAAATGGCGCAATCTCTTGCCGAACGGGATGAGGACTTAAGGAAGCAATATAAAAAGCTGGAGCTTTCTCATCAAGATTTAAGTCGTGTCGCCGCAGAGCTTGCGAAATATAAAGAGGCGATGGAGCAGAAGGTCAGGGAGCGGACCGACGAGCTGGCCCAGAAGAATCTCCTTTTACGCGGCGCGATGGAGCGGGCGCAGGGCTCCGACCTTTTGAAAACCCAGTTCCTGGCCAATATGAGCCACGAGCTGCGCACACCGCTGAATGCCATTATCGGTTTTTCCCAGGTCTTGTCGGAAGGGATGGACGGTGAGATCAATGAGACGCAGAAGAAAGATTTAGACGCCATCTATCAGAGCGGGATGCATCTTCTCTCGATTATCAATGATATTCTTGACATCTCCAAGATCGAAGCAGGCCGCATGCAGCTTGATCTGGCAGAATTTGATATGGGAGATGTGGTTTTGGATGTGTTATCCACGGCAAAACCGCTTGTCAAGGAGAAGGAGGTGGCGCTTAGGGTAGAGTTGCCAAAGGAGGCACCTCGGGTCTACGCGGATCGGATACGGATTCGCCAGGTGATCCTGAATTTGATCAGCAATGCTGCGAAATTCACCGCAAAAGGACATATTCTTGTCCGTGTCGCGTCGAACAGCAACGAGGTGGAGGTGCATGTGGCCGACACCGGCATGGGGATTCGCGAGAGCGACATTCCAAAGCTTTTTAATGAATTCAAGCAGCTCGATCCTTCCACCACGCGAAATCGAGGGGGGGCCGGCTTGGGTCTCGCCCTTGCCAAGCGATTTGTGGAGTTGCACGGCGGCCGAATCTGGGTGGAAAGCGTCTTAGGAATTGGATCCACCTTCTCATTTTCCATTCCAAACTTTGTGAAAGAGGGTGCTTTAACAGAACGGCAGGAGGCCGGGTTTTCAGGGGGCGCTGACGTCCACCAACCGAAGGAAGGGGCGGGTTAAAGCGCGCGCGACCTATACCCCAGGGCGATGCAAAGGAGGGCATCCCATGAAAAAGAAAATCCTTTACGTGGAAGATAATAAGGAGAACCTGCAACTGATTGCCAGGATTTTGGAAGCGGCCGGTTATGAAATGGTTGTGGCGGAGGATGGGGTGTCTGGAATTGAGGTTGCCAAACGGGAGCGGCCCGATCTTATTCTTATGGATATTAATCTTCCCGACATGGATGGATATGCCGCGGCCACCCTCATTAAAAGCATTACAGGACTTTGCCAGACGCCGCTTGTGGCGCTAACGGCCAACGTGATGAAAGGCGATCGCGAGCGGACATTGGCGGCCGGTTGCGACGGGTATATCCCGAAGCCGATTCATGTCAAAGGCTTTGTCGCGGAGGTTGAAGCGTATTTAGGTGGGAAGAAGGATGATGTCGAAATTAAAGAAGAAACGGTCTATCTTAAAGAGCATAACCTTCACCTCGTGGAACGGCTGGAGAGAGAGATTGCCGAACTCAAGAGGGCCCATGCCGACCGACTGTATCATTATGAACGGCTCAAAGAGAGGACGGATGAACTCTCACTCTTGTTCGATACGACCACCCTCATTTCATCATCACTCGATTTAAGAGGGATTCTGGATGCATCGGTTCAGCTTGTCACGCAAAAGATCTCAACGGCCTTCTCCCGAATGATTTTATTTAATTTTAGCGAAGATCGGCTTATCCTGAAGGCGTCTTATGCCGTGCGAACCCTCCCCTGGAAGACAGATGGGGAGGTGAGCTATCCGATAACAGAATCCCTGCTTTTTAATCAGATGAAGGATGCCTGGTTGCCGCTCTTGCTTAAAAAGGGGGATCTGCCTCCAATCACATCGGAGGAGGGATCGCTTTTCACAGGCAACCTTACGGAATTGCAGTCGCTTCTTGTCCTCCCCATTATCAGAAAAGGGGCGCGCGTCGGACTTTTAAGTTTAGGAGAGATTAGGAAGTGGGAACGGGCCCCCTTTACGTCTGATAAGATCCGTCTCTGTCATGCCGTTGCGAATCAAATGGGAAACGCCATTGAGAATGCGACGCTTTACGAAGATGTGGTCGAAAAATCGCTTCAGTTAAAACTGGCGAACTTAGACTCGGTTCAGGCGCTTGCCGGCGCGCTCGAGACGAAGGACCTTGACACCAAGGGACATTCCGATCGGACGATGGCGTATGCCCTGGCAGTCGCCAAGAAGATGGGATTGTCAGAACAGGAGCAGGAATGGGGTCAATATGCGGCGGTCCTTCATGACATCGGCAAGATCGGGATTCCGGAATCGATCTTAAAAAAGCCTGGCAAACTCACCCACGAGGAATATGAAGTGATGAGGAGGCATGTGACGTATGGAGGTATGATTGTCCGGAAGATTAAATTCTTAGATCCGATTGTTTCATCGGTGGAGGCCGATCATGAACGATGGGATGGCAACGGGTATCCCAGGGGATTAAAAGGGGAAGAGATTCCCCTTTTAGGAAGAATTGTGGCGGTGGTGGACGCCTATGATGCCATGACGGCCAACCGGGTTTACCGGAAGGCCCCCGGAAAGGCGTTTGCGATTGAGGAGCTTCGTCGCTGCGCCGGCAGTCAGTTTGATCCGACGGTGGTTGAGGTTTTCCTGGAGACGCTCCCTGAAAATGGCGGGTGATGGCGTTTCCTAAGAAATGGCGTGAGTAAGGCCCAAAATGGATGCAATCCTCTTGGCCGGGGATCTCGGCGCAAATTGTAAAATCTTTGGAAAAAACAAGGCCTTTTTGGTTTTGGAGGGGCGTCCTCTTTTTTTATATGTCTTGATGGCGGTTGATATGGCCCGCGATATCGATCGGATTTATGTCATTGGGCCGCAGCGAGAGCTGATGGCCGCGATTGAGGCGGCCCTACCTACCATGCCCTTCACAAAGAAGATCGAAGTATTGGAGCAAAAAGAAAGCCTGCTTTCAAACGCCCTTTACGCCTACGATTATGCCCTTCGCCGGAATAGTCCTGGCGCGAGCGCACCGGGTGCAAGCGTCTCATCTCTCCCCCCCGCGCTTTTTCTGCCAGCCGATATCCCGTTGCTGACGGCGTCTGAAATTGACGCCTTTATTTCAGGTTCAGACATGGAAAATTACGACTATTGTATGGGGGTGACATCGGATAGACTTTTAGCTAAATTTTATCCTGCGATGGGGAGGCCTGGCGTTAAAATGGCGTACCTTTATCTGAAAGAGAGGACTTATAGGATAAGCAACCTCCATCTGGTGCGCCCTTATTCTGTGGGGGCAAGGAGGTCTATCCAGACGATGTATGAAAATCGTCATCAGAGATATTTTGGAAATCGTATGCGAATGGCCAGGGAGATTCTTCAAACCCCGGGGTGGGCGAGGGGGCTCTTCCTCTATCTCTTTGCGCAAGGGGCAACCTTTTTCTCTCATATCAGGCTTCACCCGCTCTCCTTGTTTTTCCGATATTTTCTTTCGATGGATCTAGTGGAACGCGGGACATCCGATTTCCTAAAAACCCGTTTTAGGATGGTGGAAACCGCGATTGGCGGTTCCGCCCTGGATATTGATGACGCCTCCACCTATCAAACGGTTGCGCTTTTGTTTAAACAGTGGCGGATTTCCCTGTCGCAGTTTGATAAAACGCGTGAGGCGTTTTGTCCGATGAAGTCGGAAGTCTGCGGATAGGGTTTTTGGTTCAGACGAGGCTGTCTTTGAGTTGAAAAAAGCGGGGGAGATCGCGAATGGAGACCATTCCGATAAGGTCTCGAATGGAAAGGATGCCGACAATCTCTCCTTTTTCTGTGACCGCCAGATGCCGCACCTTTTTCCTTGCCATGACTTCATTGGCCTCTTGAACGGAACGGGAGATGTCAATGTCGACGATCGGCGTGTTCATGACCACGCCGACTGGAATTTTGGACGGGGCAAGGCCGTACCCCACCACTTTTCGGACCAGATCGGCTTCTGTAATAATTCCAGAGTATTGGCCATCCTCCGTAATGAACAGCGAGCCGATTTTCTTTTCTTTCATTCTTTGCGCGGCAAACTGAACGGAAGATGCGGCTTCGATGGTTTCAATGTTGCGGTGGACTAAGATGGTCAACGGCTTAATAATATCGTCTAACTCATAGAGGGGGCTTTTCTTATCCGTTGAGAAATAATGTACCAGGTCGCGGACGGAAATGAGGCCGACTATTTTTCCTCCTTCCGAGACGCCCAGGTGCCGTATCCCGTTAAAGTACATGATATGATTGGCTTCCATGACCGATTTGCTGATATCGATTTCAATGACCGGCGCGCTCATTAAGAGATGCGCCGGCGTATCGTACGGGATTTCTTCGGAAAGGGCGATTCGGACCAGGTCGGACTCTGTGACGATTCCGATAAATTCCCCCTTTGTCTCTACAAAAGCGGAGCCGATTTTAAAAAGGCGCATCAATCTCGCGATCTCAACAACGGTTCTCATCGGATCAACCTTTTTAATGTCGTAGTGAACAAGATTTTTCAGTAACATCGGCCCACCTTTTTATCCGGCATCATATCCAAATCGACTTGTCCTGTCAATGGATTTCCTTGACAATCTATAGGCAATCGGGTAGATTTTTAACATCCGCACCCTGTAAGGAGAACGCCTTCTTCGCCTTACTTAAAGCAAAAGGAGATCTGATTGGATTGTCCTTGGTTAAACTGTTATGAACAGGGTGTCTTGGCGCATCTTGAATATCCCTCCATTCCGCTCTTTCAGTTTTTAACCGATTCGGCGAAAACGAGATCCGAGAAAAACGCAATGCTTTTTTATGGAAAGGGTATTTCCTATCGGGAATTAGAGGAGGCGTCCAATTGTTTTGCACACGCCCTTATAAAACTCGGGGTAAAGAAGGGAGACCGTGTGGCCATCATGTTGCCCAATGTGCCCCAGTGCGTGGTTGCTTACTACGGTGCGTTAAAAAGCGGCGCCGTGGTGGTAATGACGAACCCCCTTTATACCGAGCGGGAACTTTTGATCCAATTGGCCGACTCGGGGGCTGAAATCGTTGTCACCCTCGACCTCTTTTTTCCGAAGATCGATGCAATCAAGAAAGAGACTGCGTTAAAAAGTGTTGTCTTAACATCGGTGCAGGAGGCGCTTCCCTGGTTTTTGGGCCTCCTTTATCCGATTAAGGCGAAGAAGGAGGGTCAGTGGATTCATATTGTAAAAGCGCCGCCTGTTTATGATATGGGCGAAATGATCAGGGATGCGCCGCCCATTCCCCCTAACGTGACGGTTGTCCCAGATGACTTGGCCTTGCTGCAATATACCGGGGGGACGACCGGCTCTCCAAAAGGGGTGATGCTGACACACAGAAACCTGGTGACCAACACGCTTCAGTGTCGAAACTGGATGCCTGACTTAAAGGCGGGAGAAGAGGTCTTTCTTTCTGTAATTCCTTTCTTCCATGTTTACGGAATGTCCACCTGTATGAACCTGGCCATTTATCTGGGGTCCACATTGGTCCTTCTTCCCAAATTTGTCACGAAAGATGTTCTTTGCGCCATTAAGAAAAACCGTCCGACGATTTTCATGGGTGTTCAGGCGATGTATGTGGCGATCAATAATTTCCCCGGGGTGAACGCGGACGACCTTAGCTCCATTCACACCTGTATTTCAGGGGCCGGGCCGCTTCATCTGGAGGTTCAGCGGCGCTTTGAGGCATTGACGGGCGGAAAGCTGGTTGAAGGGTATGGGCTGTCCGAGACCTCTCCCGTCACCCATGTGAATCCGATACGCGGGAGGCGGAAGGAAGGAAGTATTGGACTTCCCATTTCGGATACCCTCGCCAGAGTGGTTGATTTGGAGACAGGGACAAAGCCGTTGCCAGTCGGGGAGTCTGGAGAACTGATCATACAGGGGCCGCAGGTGATGCAGGGATACTGGAATAAACCGAAAGAGAGTAGCGATGTGCTGCGTGATCGGTGGCTTTATACGGGCGATATTGCCAGAATGGACGAAGACGGCTACTTTTTTATCGTGGATCGTAAAAAAGACATGATTAAATCGAGGGGAGAGAATGTCTATCCCCGCGAGGTGGAGGAGGTTTTATATCGCCATCCAAAGGTGGCCGAGGCGGTGGTGGTAGGACTCCCCGATCCTTTTCTGGGTGAGATGATCAAGGCGTACATAGTTCTGAAAGAGGGGGTATCGGCGACACCGGAGGAGGTGACGCAATTTTGTCGAGGGGAGCTTGCGAAATTTAAAGTTCCGCAGCAGATTGAGTTTCGTGAAGGGCTTCCAAAGACGGTGATCGGAAAGGTGCTGCGAAGGGTATTGATTGAAGAAGAGATGAAGAAGGTGGGAAAGTGAAAGAGATCGTGATTGTGGATGGGGTGCGGACGCCGATTGGGAATTTGGGCGGCGCATTGAAAGAGGTGACCAATCAGAAAATGGGGGAGTGGGTTGTGCGCGATCTGATGAGACGCGCCGGTATAGACCCCAGAGAGATTGAGGAGATGATTTTTGGCTGCGTGGGACAGTATAGTGACGCCACAAACGTCTCCCGTGTGATCGCGTTGATGTCGGGACTGCCGATGACCACGCCGGCCTATACGGTTGCGAGAAATTGCGCGTCGGGGATGCAGGCGGTGGTGAACGCCTGTCAGAATATTTATTCCAATGACGCCGATGTTCAGATTGCGGGCGGGGTGGAAAATATGAGCCTTGCGCCATTTGTGTCGCGCGATATGCGGTTTGGCCACCGTCTTCGCAATACGGTGATGATTGACTCGATCTGGGAAGGATTAACCGATGGTTTCTGCGGCCAGGTCATGGGATGTACGGCGGAAAACCTGGCGGAGGAATATAAAATCTCCAGGTCAGAGCAAGACCGGTACGCTGTGGAAAGCCATAAAAAGGCCTATCGAGCGACACGGGAAGGGAGATTGAAAGATGAAATTGTTCCTGTCTCTATCCCAAAGAAAGTGGCGGGGAAGGAGGTTACGCCGGAGCTCTTTGCCCAGGATGAGGGCGTAAACGTCGCCCTGACCGAGCAGATGCTATCGCTCTATCCGACCATATTCAAGGAAGGGGGGACCGTGACCCCCGGGAACGCCTGCCCGATCAGCGATGGCGCGGCCGCGCTTTTGATTATGTCCAAAGAACGGGCCGAATCGTTGGGAAAAGAGCCGCTGGGGTATGTCAAGTCGTACGCCTCTGTGGGTGTTGAGCCGCAGCGAATGGGAATCGGGCCGGCCCTCGCCATACCGGCTGCCCTTAAAAAGGCCGGTTTAATGCTTTCGGATATTCAACTGATTGAGGTGAATGAGGCGTTTGCGGTACAGTACCTGGCCGTCGAGCGCGCCCTGGGATTAAAAAGGGAAATGGTCAACGTGAATGGCGGGGCCATCGCCCTCGGCCATCCTGTTGGGATGAGTGGAACGCGCCTTGTGATCACGTTGCTTAAAGAAATGAAGCGGAGAAATCTTTCGCTGGGGGTTGCCTCGCTCTGTGTCGGCGGGGGAATCGGATCGGCCATGGTCTTAGAGAGGAAATAAGCGGGGCAGAGCGATGTATATCTATAAGGCGGCAGTCATTGGATCGGGGACCATGGGGGCTGGGATCGCGCAGGTCATATCCTATGCCGGGATTCCTGTCATCCTGAAAGATGTCAATCAGGAGGCGGTGGATTGCGGCCTTAAAACCGTTCGCAAGATTTACCAGGGCCGGGTGGACAAAGGGAAGATGACGGAATCCGATCTTACGGCAAAGATGGCCCTGGTCACCGGCGCGGTCGATTATTCTGGATTTTCCGATGTGGACCTGGTGATTGAGGCTGTTTTTGAAGATCTTGCCGTAAAACAGAGGCTCTTTTCGGAACTTACGACGGTTTGTTCTGAAGGCGCCATCTTTGCCAGCAATACCTCCTCTCTTCCGATTTCGGCCATTGCCGTTGCGGCCAAGAGGCCGGAGAAGGTCATCGGAATGCATTTCTTTAATCCGGCCCCGGTGATGAAATTGGTTGAGGTTATTTCCGGTCTTGCGACATCGCAAGAGACGATTGATGACGTCATTGCCTTTTCAGAGGGCCTTCGTAAAATCCCGATTCGGGTGCAAGAGTGCGCAGGCTTTCTCGTCAACCGCATCTTGATGCCCTACCTCAACGAGGCGGCCATCGCGCTCCAGGAAGGGGCGGCCTCTGCCAAAGAGATGGATGAGGCGGTCGTTGGTTTTGGATTGCCGATGGGGCCTTTTACGTTGACAGACATGATCGGGATTGATGTTGCCGCGAAAGTGGCCGACATCCTGTATGATGCCTATGGCCCTCGCATGGCGCCGGCCAGGATTTTAGCGGCGCTGTGTCAGGCGGGTCGGTTCGGCTCAAAAAGCGGGGCCGGATTCTATGAGTACGCGGAAGGCTCTAATGTCCCGCTGATGGCGGTGATCCAGGGGATACAAGAAGAGAAGAAGACGACCTTTTCTATCAATCGTTTCATCATGCCGATGATCAATGAAGCGGTTTTTGCCCTTCAGGAAGGTGTGGCGACCGCCTCCGATATTGATATCGCGATGATGGCGGGGATTGGGTTTCCCCAGGACAAAGGGGGGCCTTTGCATTATGCCGATCAAATCGGCGTGGATGTGGTGTTATCGGAGCTTCAGAGATTGACCCAGGAGCTGGGGGATCGCTTCTGGCCCGCTCCATTGCTGAAACGGATGGTGATGGGGGGGTACACCGGTGCAAAGAAGGGAAAAGGATTCTTTACCTATTAGAAGACTGTTTTATCTCTTTATTTGAGCGTCTCTGTTCCAGAAAGCTGGCTTTTTAGAGCCAGGTCTCTGCGGTCTTATGTCACAGAGCCTAAGGGAGGTGGGGCTTGGGAAATCAATATGTCACTTATCTGATGGATGACCGTGTCGCAACCGTCGTCCTCAATAATCCCCCGGCGAATGTCTTGACTTTGCCATTGTTGACGGAATTGGATGCAGTTCTGGGCGAACTGGCTGTTGATCATACGGTGAGGGCGATTGTTTTGACGGGCGCTGGAAACGTTTTTGTGGCGGGCGCTGATGTAAGAGTGATCGCAAACATCGCCTCTCCCGCGGAAGGGGAGGCGCTGGCTAAAGGAGGCCAGGCGATTTTCTTTAAAATAGAGCAGATAAAAAAACCGATCATTGCAGCTATCAGCGGTTTTTGTCTGGGAGGAGGGATGGAGTTGGCAATGGCCTGTCATATCCGTGTGGCCGGGGAACGCGCGAAACTGGGGCAGCCCGAGATCAACCTGGGGATTATCCCAGGGTTTGGCGGGACACAGCGCCTGCCGCGTCTGGTTGGAGTTTCCAAGGCGATGGAGATGATCCTGACGGGAGATATGATTAATGCGACGGAGGCCAGGGCCATCGGCCTGGTTGATAAGATTGTTCCGGAAGGGGAGGTTTTAAAGCAGGCACAGGGATTGGCCAGAAAAATTGCATCGAAAGGAAGAAAGGCGGTTCTCGCCGCCCTTTCGGCGATACAGGGATGTGTGAAACAGCCGGTTGAGGAAGGATTTTCTGCGGAGGCCGCACTCTTCGGTGAAATCTGTGAGACGGAAGATATGAGAGAGGGGGTATCCGCGTTTTTAGAGAAGCGCCAACCCAAATTTCAGGATTGATAAAGAGATCGCTTTTTGGAGATTTTTATGGACTTTAATTTTACAGAAGAGCAGACCATGCTTCGCGACATGGTTCGAAAATTTGTGGATAACGAGCTAAAACCGATTGCCCAGCGGATTGATAAGGAGCACAACGTTGATCTCATTAAAGAGGTTTTTAAAAAAGGGGCGGAGTTAGGTTTGATGGGACTTCCCTTTCCCGAGGTCTATGGGGGCGCGGGTATGGGGGAGGTCGGCTACTGTATTTTGCTGGAAGAGTTTTCTCGGGGTTGCGCATCGACCACGGTGACGGTGGGGGCCCATGTGGGCCTTGCCGGCATGTCGATCCTGTTGGGAGGGACGGAACAGCAGAAGCAAAAATATCTCTCTCCGCTTGCAAAGGGGGAGAAGATCGGCGCCTATGCCTTAACGGAGCCGGGGGCAGGCTCGGATGCGGCGAATATTCAGCTTTCGGCCAGGCGAGAGGGGGAGGACTATCTCTTAAATGGCACCAAGCTCTGGATTACCAATGGCGATATTGCTGATATTGTGGTTGTCTATGCCGTGACAGATCCGGCGCGTCGGGCCCGAGGCGGCATTACGGCTTTTATCGTTGAGACGGGCGTCCCAGGATTTTCGGCAAATCGCATCCACGATAAAATGGGGCTTCGCGGATCCGCGACGGCGGAGCTTGTTTTTCAGGATGTGCGTGTTCCAGCGGAGAATATTTTAGGCCAGATGGGAATGGGGTTTGTGATCGCGATGGAAACCCTGGATGAGTCGCGCCTCTCCCTGGCGGCGGGATGTATCGGCGCGGCGAAGGAGTTGATTGCGATGTCGGTGGATTTTTCTAAGAAACGGGTGGCCTTTGGCCAACCGATCGCCAACTTTCAGGCGATCCAATGGATGATTGCCGATATGGTGGCGGAGGCCTACCAGATGGAGTCGGTGGTTTATCGCACTGCCTGGATGTACGACCAGGGGAAGAAGATTCCAAGAGAAGGGGCGATCTGCAAGATGTTTTGCTCCGAGGCGCTTGATCGCGTCGCCGACAAGGCGGTTCAGATCCACGGCGGAAACGGGTTTATGGGAGAGCATCCTGTAGAGCGATTCTACCGGGACTCAAGGATTAACCGTATTTTTGAGGGAACCAATGAAATCCAACGGATAGTGATTGCCGAGGATGTGTTTAAAAAAGGAGGGTATTAGTCAGAATGAATATTGCTGTTTGTATCAAGCAGGTTCCGGCGACCGAGTCGAAAATTGTTCCAACGGCGGACGGAAAGGAAATTGACTGGGCCGGTCTTTCTTATGTTGTCAATCCCTATGATGAGTTTGGCGTGGAAGAGGCGCTTAGAATAAAAGAGCGGCTGGGGACCGGCAAGATCACCGCGATTACCATCGGCCCGCAAAAGGCGGTTGAGGCGCTTCGTGCCTGTCTTGCGGTCGGAGTGGACGAGGCGATCCACCTGAAAGATCCGGCCTTAAAAGATGGAGATTCCTATTCAACCGCGGTTGTCCTCGCCTCCGTGCTGAAGAGACAGCAATATGACCTTATTTTTTTTGGAAAGCAATCGATTGATGACGACGCTGGCGCCATGGGAATCCATGTGGCCGCAATGATGGGAATCCCCCATGTGGCGGTGGTCAATAAGCTGGAGGTTGATCCAGTTGGGAGGAGAGCGGTCGCCCATCGGCAGATTGAAGGGGCGGTGGAAGTGGTTGAGACAACGCTCCCCGCGCTCTTCACCTGCCAGAAGGGGTTAAATGAGCCTCGATACGCCTCGCTTCCTGGGATTATGAAGGCAAAGCAGAAACCGATGACCGTCCTCTCTTTAGCCGACCTGGGGTTGGCTCCCCAGGAGGTGGGCGCCCTTGGCGCAAAACTTTACGTCGAGGCCTTAGAGGTCCCAAAGCAGCGATCTTCCGGAAGAATCATCGAGGGCGATTCACATCAGGCGGTGTCAGAGTTGGTCCGCCTCCTTCGCGAAGAGGCCAAGGTGTTGTCGTTGTTCTGGTTGATGCTTATCTGACGGCGTATGAAGAATGAGAAAAAGCCGGATAACCCTGTTTCCCCCTCTCGCGCGAGGACGAAGACAGCGCTGGTGCTCGCGGGAGGCGGGATTCCGGGGTGGATGTATGAAATTGGCTGCCTAACCGCGATGGATGATTTTTTCGACGGTTTTTCGGTGAATGATTTTGATATCTATGTCGGAACCAGCGCAGGCGCCGCTGTCGCTTCATTCATCGCGAATGGTATTAAACCCCGCGCCATTTATGAAGACATCCTCACCGGTCGGGAATCCGCGTATAATTTTTCCAGAAGGGATATCTACAGCTTTGGGTATCAAGAAACATGGTATACCATTAAGAAGTTTTTACAGTCTCTCTATCCCGTTTTGAAATATTACTTCAAGAGCGGTCGGCCGTTCTCGATACTCGAAATTCTTGATCTGATGCAGGAGAACCTCCCCTCCGGTATTTTTACCTTAAAAAATCTTGATCGCTACATTGATCGGTTTTTCTCGCAGGAGGGGTTTAGCAATGACTTTCGGGAATTGAGGAAGGAGCTTTATATCCCTGCGGTTGATATTGATCTGGGGCGTTACGATGTGTTTGGAGAGGAGGGGTTTTCTGACGTCCCGATTTCAAAGGCCGTGACCGCGTCATCGGCCATGCCGATCATCTTTCAGCCCGTTCGCATTGAGGGTAAGGATTATATTGACGGCGGGGTGGGTCGTGCGGCCTATATGGATATCGCGATGAATCACGGGGCGGAAATGATCTGGGTGGTCAATCCTGTTCAATACATTCGAAACGATCGCCGCAGCGTTTGTCTCCCGTCCTTGTCGGGACAGTGTGTCGGAATCAAGGACAAAGGGCTTTCGTATATCTATGATCAGGCCATGCGGATCAATACCGCGACACGAATCTATCTTGCCGTCAAACGGTATCGGTTTGAACATCCCGGTAAAACATTTATTTTTACCCAGCCGCAACCCTCGGAGACCTTTATGTTTTTTCAGAATGTGATGAGCTTTGACACGCGGGTGGAAATCTTAAAGTACGGTTATAGTTCCACGATAGAGGTATTAAAGCAAGATTTTTCATACTACCAGGAGTGTCTGAATCAATATGACATCGGCGCGACACTCGATAAGTTTAAAAAGGTGTGATACATTTCGCAAATACGGTTAGGAGGAGGCATGGCGGGCATTCTTGTTTTCGCGGAACAACGTGGTGGAAAGGTGCGGCGGGTGGCGTTGGAGGCCCTTTCTGCCGCCAGACAGTTGTCTGTACAAGGGGACGGCCAGATGTTCGGACCGATTTCGGCAGTTTTAATCGGAGATCGGGTTTCCGACGAGGCGAAAGGGCTTAAAGGGGCGGATCGCGTTTACTTGGTGGACGATACGGCCTTTAGCTTTTATTCTTCAGAGGGATACGCATCGGTGGTTTCTGATATTGCGAGAAAAATGGAGGCCTCCTTTATTTTAATGGGCGCGACCGCGATGGGAAAAGACTTGGGTCCCAGGGTGGCGGCCCAGCTCCATGGTCCGTACGCGGCAGATTGTATCGGTCTTCAGGTCGGGGCGGGCGGTGTTCTCGTCGCCCGACGACCAATGTATGGGGGAAAGGTCATTGCCAGAGTGGTCAGCCGCCAACCCATGTTTCAGGTTGCTACGCTTCGACCAAACGTCTTCTCTGCCTCTTTGTCAGACCAGATAGAAGAACCTGTTGTCGAACGATTTTCCCCCAGGCTGGAGCTCTTGACATTACTTGCGCAGGTAAAAGCGGTTCACCCCACAACCGGATCGAAAGTGGAGTTGACAGAGGCCCGCATTATTGTATCGGGAGGGAGGGGATTAAAGGGGCCTGAAAATTTCTACTTAGTGGAGAACCTGGCGGATGCCCTTGGCGCGGCGGTCGGGGCGTCCCGCGCGGCCGTTGATGCCGGCTGGAAACCCCATTCTTATCAAGTTGGCCTGACGGGCAAAACGGTGTCGCCGCTTTTATATATCGCGTGCGGCATATCCGGGGCGATGCAACATCAAGCCGGGATGTCGTCGGCAAAATTCATTATTGCGATCAATAAAGACCCCAACGCCCCCATTTTTAAAATCGCCACATACGGAATTGTCGGAGATCTTTTTGAAATCCTCCCTCTCCTTACAGAGGCGATCCGACAAATAAAGAGTTGAATCTTGCCGATTTGCCTGCCGCTCCTTTTCTCCTGAAAGCGGAGGGTCTTGTCTTTTTTATTTCTTTACAAGAATCGCATCTTTTGCGGCCTTGGCGACCCTGAATTTTACGACCCGCTTTGCGGGAATTTTTATGGTTTCTCCCGTTTTTGGATTGCGCCCCATCCTCGCCTTTCTGTTGACCAGGACCAGTTTCCCGATGCCGGGGAGTGTAAAAGTGTTCTTTGCCTCACGGCAAGCAAGTGCGGAAAATTCCTCTAAGAATTGCGTTGCGAGTTTTTTAGATGATTCAGTTTTTTGGGCCAGGTGATCGGTGATTTGAGACTTGGTCATCGGTTTTGCCATACGTTATCCCTCCTTCGGGTTAAGGCATTAAACTTCATTGAATATGATGACTCTACTTAAAGAACAGACGTGAACGATCCAACCTTGCTGATCGGAACGCCTATGGATGGAGGGGGACTATACACCGATTCCAGAGGGTGGTCAAGGGAAATACAAACAGGGAAATACAAACCCAAAATCCACCGCCTAATATAAGGCTAAGGAGGTTTTTTACTTTTTTGATGGGGGATTAAGGAAACACGACCGCTTGGCAGCCGCGCTGCTTCACTTTTCTTATCGGTTGTGGTAACTTCTATTAAAGAAGCACTTAAATTTTCTAATGACATAATTGCGTGAAAAGTATGTCTCAGCACCCGATGGTCTCTATTATTATGCCTGTCTACAATGAAGAACGATTCTTAAGAGGTTGTATGGAATCGCTCCTTGTTCAGGACTACCCCTCTGACCGATTAGAGGTTTTGGCCATTGATGGGGGATCTTTAGACCAAAGCTGGGCGATTGTCGAAGAATACTCAAGGAAATCTCCCGTCTTTCATCTTCTCAAGAATCCCAAACGGGCGATTCCCGTGGCATTAAACATCGGCTGGCAGGCGGCAAAGGGTGAGATCATTATAAGAATGGATGCCCACACAGTATACGATCCAGACTATGTAAGCGTCTGTGTGGAACTGCTTCAGACCTCCGGGGCGGCCAATGTGGGCGGGGTGCAGAGGGCAATCGGAACAAGCTATCTGACAAGTGCCATTGCCCTATCCACCACATGTCCTTTTGGGGTAGGGGATGCCTATTTTCGTTACGCACAAAAAGAGATGTTTGTTGATACTGTATTCTTAGGGGCGTGGTATAAATCGACACTTGCCGAGCTGAAGGGATTCGATGAGGCTTTTCTTGCGAATCAGGATTATGAACTCAATTACCGTTTGCGAGAACGCGGTGGAAAAATCCTGCTCTCCCCACGAATTCGATGTAAGTATTACGTGCGGAGCACGTTGGCGACCTTAATAAAACAGTATAGCCGCTATGGATTTTGGAAGGCGAAAACTGTCAAGGAGCATCCCGATTCCTTTATGCCTCGTCAAATAGTGCCCCCTTTATTCGTCCTGGCTTTTTTCTTGTCCTTGTTGCTCATAAAAGTCAATCCTGCCCTGGGTATGGCGATACCGTTGATCTATTTCTTTGCGAATGGACTCTACGCGTTCCGCGCATCCTTTACGCAAGGGATCCATTTTTTTCCTGCCCTCATCCTTATTTTTGCCACGATACATTTTTCATGGGGAATCGGGCTCTTGTTCGGCATGATTAAGTTCGGCCCTCCCCCCTTCCATCTGAAATCGCTGTTTAAGAATTTAACCATCTCCCGGTCTTGCGATAAATAGTATTGGCCCTCGGTTTCAGGATAAGCTTGGGCGTTACTCTGTGATAACCGCCTCCATTTTTACGACCTCAAAATCCCTTCCTTTGACCCGTTTGAGGGTCTCTATCTCGGGGGCAATCCAGCGTGGATCGGGCGCCCCGATCAGAAACCAATCTCCTCCGTTATCGGAGAGGAACATGCCGTATTTTTTCAGCGCAGTCAGAATGACCCGCGCTGATGGGGGAAAACGAGAGAGGTCGTAGGTTGCCTTTAATCGAACGCGCATGCCCATGGGTGGCAAGTGAGAATCAGTAAGGTTGCTGGCAAAGTGCCTGGCCGGATAGACATATCCCCTGCGCGTTGGATGGGCGGTAAATCGCAACGCGTGTGTGATTTCCTTTTGTTCGTGCACTTCATCATACCGAACCAGGCCTGGAAAAATGGGAAGCCCCGCCGCATCGGCTGAAGTGATCCCTTCAGGACGCAAGGCATTGGAGTTTAAATCGAAGATTGCCCCGGAGCCAGCATGCCAGCGTTTTCCTCCCTCTTTTGGAAAGGCATAAAAAAGTTCGTAAAGCATCCACCGATCGCGGTCAATAACGAGAACATGCCGATCCCCATCTGTCTGCGCCCCTCCTTCAATGGGCGCATCGGGCGGAATAGGATAGTCGCCATGGTCGCTCCCCTCTATATTATCAAAGGTGATCGGCACGGTTGGCTGAGTGCCTGGAACAACCACATAGGGGATGCCCATTGGAAATGGCCCGATACTTGGATGCAACTCTTTGTGCAATCCGATGCTTGAGATAAGCGCGTCGGAATTCGGATCAACCGGCTCTCCTGAAATATCTTTGTTCCATGGATTGTCGTTTGGGAAGAGTCGTTTTCCAGACAGACTGACCCCATTGCCATATCTTATGGAGTCTGCAGCGGGCAATTCTGTTATGATCTGGACCATTATTGCGATCATGATCAATAGTATGGGGATGACACGTTTCATGATGAGCACCTCCTTTGATTATTTTGCGCAATCCCAGAAAAATTTGCAATATATATCTGTTTGCACAGGGTCTTGAATTTATGTCCGAGCGGCCTTATATTTAAAAGCAAGATGGCGCTTATGCGAGGGATGGATGCGTTTAGACCGGTTGACATTTAAGGCCCAGGAGGTCTTTCAGGACGCCCAAAAGAAGACTGAAACTTTACACCATCAGCAAATAGACGAAGCCCATTTGATGCTGGCGTTATTAGAACAGAAAGATGGGGTCATTCCGGCTGTTCTTAAAAAAATGGGTGTGCCGCTTGATCCCCTTCGTTCGAAGATTTTTGAAAAATTGCAGGGAATCCCGGAGGTTGATGGACCTGGCGCGGCGGGGTCGATTTATATGACGCCTGCCCTGGCAGCCCTGATAGAACGCGCCGAGAAGGAGGCCAATCAATTAAAAGACCAATATATTAGCGCCGAGCATCTCTTGCTGGCGTCTCTGGAAGGATCCATCGGGCCACTCCTTCGGACTGCCGGAATCGAGAGGGAAAAGGTGTTATCGGCCCTGGTTGAAATCCGGGGCTCCCATCGCATTACGGATCAAAATCCTGAAGAGAAATACCAGGCGCTGGCGCGATATTCGAGGGATTTGACCGATCTGGCTTCTCGTGGCAAGCTCGATCCTGTTATCGGACGGGATGAAGAGATCCGTCGTGTGATTCAGGTCTTATCCAGACGAACAAAAAACAATCCAGTGTTAATCGGAGAGCCGGGGGTTGGGAAGACGGCCATTGCGGAAGGGCTTGCACAGAGAATTGTTTCAGGAGACGTGCCGGAAGGGCTTAAGGAGAAGAGGGTCCACGCCCTTGATATGGGGGCGCTGATTGCCGGCTCCAAATTTCGCGGAGAATTTGAGGAGCGGTTGAAAGCGGTGATCAAGGAGGTGGTGGACGCGCATGGCGAGGTAATGCTCTTTATTGATGAGTTGCACACCTTGGTGGGCGCGGGGGCCGCCGAAGGGGCAATGGATGCATCAAATATGTTAAAACCTCCCCTCGCGCGCGGGGAACTGCGTGCCATCGGCGCCACCACAATCGATGAATACCGAAAGCGTATCGAAAAAGATCCGGCGTTGGAGCGGCGCTTCCAGCCGATCCTGGTGCGGGAGCCGACGGTAGATCAGACCATATCGATCCTGCGCGGCCTCAAGGATCGATATGAAGTCCATCACGGCGTTCGGATGAAAGATACGGCATTGGTGGCCGCGGCAGTCTTATCGCATCGTTATATTACCGACCGTTTTCTCCCGGACAAGGCGATTGATTTAATGGATGAGGCGGCTTCTCACCTTCGCATGGAAATTGATTCCATGCCAACCGCGCTTGATGAAATACAAAGGAAGATTCGCCAGATCGAGATCGAACGCGAGGCGGTGAAAAAAGAGAATGACGAAATCTCGCTTGTTCGTTTGGAAAAAACTGAGAAGGAGTTGGCCGATCTAAAAGAAGTGGCAGAGCGACTTTATACCCAATGGAAATTGGAGAAAGGGGCGATTCAAAAAATTCGCCAGCTTAAAGAAGAGATAGAAGTGGCGCGACAAAACGCTGAACAGGCGGAGCGCGCTGGAGATCTCGGAAAGGCCGCGGAACTCCGTTACGGGAGACTGATTCAGTTAAACCAGCATCTTTCCGAGGAGAATGCCCGTTTTCAGGGTCTGCAATCGGCCCAAAGAATGCTCAAAGAAGAGGTTGATGAAGAGGATATCGCCCAAATCGTCTCTAAATGGACAGGCATTCCCCTTTCCCGCATGATGGAGACCGAGGTCCAAAAACTCATCCATATGGAGGAACGCCTTCACCATCGGGTTGTGGGACAAGATGAGGCCATTGCTGCCGTTGCAAACGCGATTCGCAGGGCGCGCGCGGGGCTCTCCGACCCCAATCGCCCTCTCGGTTCTTTCATCTTTTTGGGGCCGACCGGTGTTGGGAAAACCGAAATAGCAAAAACCCTTGCCGAATTTCTCTTTGACGACGAGCAGGCGATGATACGTCTTGACATGTCGGAATATATGGAAAAACATGCGGTGGCGCGGCTGATTGGATCGCCTCCAGGTTATGTCGGGCACGAAGAGGGGGGGCATCTAACTGAGGCGGTGCGAAAACGCCCTTATGCGGTGATCCTTTTCGATGAGATTGAGAAAGCCCATCCGGAACTTTTCGGAATACTCCTTCAGCTCTTGGATGACGGGAGACTGACCGACGGCAAGGGTCGGACGGTTGATTTCAAAAATACAGTTCTGATGATGACGTCCAATCTTGGAAGTCAACAAATTCAAGATGCGTCGAGTCACACGACTGACATCCGGTGTGTGGCACTTCAATCGTTGCGGGCCCACTTTAAGCCTGAATTCCTAAATAGGATTGATGACATTGTGATCTTTCACCCCTTAAAAATAGAGGATCTGCAACAGATCATTGAAATACAAATGAAACAGTTGAGCAAGCGGCTTGAACAGAAACGAATCACCCTGTCACTTTCTAAGACCGCAAAACAATACCTGGCGCGTGAAGGATATGATCCCCTGTTCGGGGCGCGTCCGCTTAAAAGGGTAATTCAGAGGGATATATTGAATCCGCTCTCCGTGAAGATTTTAGAAGGAACCGTCTACGAAGGCGATCACGTTGAGGCCAATATGGAAGAAGGAAAAATGATTTTTATCCGTATTCCACACCAACAAAATATTGTATAAACGGTCTCATTATTGTCTGTACATAAGACCGTTTATCGTCAGCGCGCTGATCTTGTTACTGTGATTCTGTTGGTGATAATATAGAGTCGTTTCATAAAATGCGACCTATCGGGGGAATTTTTGAATAAGGCGATTATCAGGCAGACGTCGTCCGGCGGTGTTATTTTTAAGGTGAAAGCAGAGGGCATTCAAGTGATGCTCATTTCGCATCAGAACCAGAAGGGAGAGCCGATCTGGTGCCTTCCGAAAGGTACGGTTGAACAGAGTGAAACCCTTCCGGAGACAGCAGTCAGAGAGGTCAGGGAAGAGACAGGTGGAACGGGCCGCATTTTGGAGAAAATAGGACAGATCCATTATTGGTATTATTCCAAAGAAGATGCGGCCAGGGTGTCCAAGACGGTACACTTCTATCTTCTTGAATACTTACGGGGTGATAAAGAAGACCACGATTCGGAAGTGGACGAGGCCCGCTGGGTGTTGCTGCATGAGGCGTTGGCGCTACTGACACACGACAGCGAGCGGGAGATGATGGAAAAAGCAGCGCGTTACCTTAGAGCGCGGTATGATCAGAAAACACCCGCAGGCTGTTGAATCTCTGTCTGTTAAGCAATTCCACTTTTGGGTAGATGATATATCATAAATTTTGTTTCGGTTGTGCCAGAATAGCGCGCACAGCGCGCGATGTTCGCCCCCTTTGCGGCTTCGCCGCATTCGACTTTTGGTCTGTTTAGCCCTTCCGTACGCGCCGCACCTGGAAGACCCCCTTCACCTGTTCAATATTTTTTATGACCTTCTCAAGGTGTTTGGTGTTGGTAATCTCGATCACAAAGTGAAAGGAGGCCTTTTTGTCCTCGGTCGTGACGACTTCAGCATGGCTGATGTTGGCCCCCGCCCCGGCGATTGCGGTTGAGACAGAACCCAGCAGACCCGGTTTGTCGATGGTAATTACGGCGATATCAACGGAATAAGGGGCCTCTGCGATTTTATCCCACGCCACATCCACCAGTCGGTCTTTGTTGTAATCGAGTTCATCGATATTGGGACAATCGGTTGTATGAATGGATAACCCGCGGCCCCGGGTAATATAGCCGATGATATGATCTCCTGGCACCGGCATGCAACATTTCGACAGAACAATCAAGATGTCGTCTAACCCTTTGACCTTGACAGGGTTTTTATCGAGGCCGACCTTCTTGATGAATTTGTCTTTCATCCCTTCTTTGAGGTGTGGTTCCGGCAGAAGGGGCCGGATGACATGTTGAGCAGAAACCTTTCCGTAGCCGACGGCGGCGAAAAGCTCATCGAGAGAGCGTATGCCGATCTCTTTTACGCCGAGCAGAATGAGATCTGATTTAAGCGCCTCCGAAGGACTTAATTTTTCATTTCGTAATGCCCGTTCCAGGAGTTTTTTGCCGATCTCCAGACTCTGGGCGCGTTCTTTTTCTCGAATAAGATGCCTGATCTTGGCCTTCGCCCTGGGAGTTTTTACAACTTTAAGCCAATCTTTACTCGGTTTTTGCGTTGGCGACGTGAGAATTTCAACGGTGTCTCCGCTCCGAAGTTCATGACTTAAAGGAACGATCTTCCCATTGACTTTTGCCCCGACGCAGTGGTTGCCGATGTCGGTATGGATGGCGTACGCAAAGTCGATCGGCGTGGCCCCCCTGATCAGTTCTTTGATATGCCCCTTTGGACTAAAGACATAAATCAGATCAGGAAAGAGATCCGTTTTGACAGAGTCCATAAACGGTCGCGTGTCGACCAGCTCCTGCTGCCACTCTACCAATTGTCGTAGCCATGTGAAGATCCGTTCATCTTTTGCGTTGATCTGACCCCCTTCTTTGTAGACCCAATGAGATGCGATCCCCTCTTCCGCAACGCGATGCATCTCCTCGGTTCTGATTTGAAACTCGATATGTTTCCCTTGAGGGCCGATCACGGTGGTATGAAGCGTTCGGTAAAGGTTGGATTTAGGAATGGCGATGTGATCTTTAAAACGGCTTCCAACCGGTTTCCATAGGGCATGAATCAACCCCAGCACAGCATAACAGTTCATCTTGGTGTCGGTAATAATGCGAATTCCCATGAGGTCGTAAATCTCGTCAAAAGGGATTCCCCGCCGTTCCATCTTTTGATAAATACCAAAGAGGTGTTTTATCCTCCCTCTGACCTTTCCGACAATCTGATGCTCTGCCAACGCCTTTCGCACGATCTCAAGCACCGCCTGAATGTATGTCTCTCTCTCTTCCCGATTGGCGTTGACCTTGCTGATCAGTGACTGATAGATATCTGGTTTGAGATAACGCAGGCTTAAATCCTCCAGTTCGGCTTTTATCCATCCGATCCCCAAACGGTTTGCCAGAGGGGCATAGATCTCCAGCGTTTCCTGGGCAATTCGTTTCTGCTTTTCTTCCTCCAGGGCGGAGAGGGTGCGCATATTATGGAGGCGATCGGCCAGTTTAATTAAAACCACCCGGATATCTTCGGCCATCGCGACTACCATTTTTCTGAAGTTCTCGGCCTGTTTCTCCTGAACGTTTCTAAATGAGATCTTATCAATCTTCGTAACGCCGTCGACAAGGGCGGCAATACTGCCTCCGAACGTTTTCTCCAGCTCTTTTCGTGTGGAGGGGGTGTCTTCCAGCACATCGTGAAGGAGTCCGGCCACTACCGAAGGGATATCCAATTTAAGCTGGGTTAAAATCCCTGCGACTTCGAGGGGATGGTGCAGAAAAGGCTCTCCCGATTGCCGACACTGGCCTTTATGCGCCATTGAAGAGAACTCGTAGGCCTTTTCTAAGAGGGTGAGGTCGCCTTGAGGGCTATAGACGCGGATTCGCTCTACGACTTCACTGAATGTGATCTTTTTGGCTGGAGTTTCATGAGATAGGTCTAACATAACCACCTAATTTCAGCGTAGTCGTATCATAATGGCATTGTCAAGACAGCGTATAAAACGGTGTCGGTAGTTTTATATTTTTTCACAAGCCCTGACGATCAGCGTCGGTGTGGCCATCTATCCAACCCATAGCAAAACGGCGAATGGGCTTATCGAACACGCCGACGCCGAGAAAAACAGAGTCGTTATATCAGACACCCTTAAAAAGGAATAACCTCCTTTCCAATTTGATTCTTCATCCCGACTGAATTATCATCATATAAAGAGTCCGTATTTAAAATAAGGAGGACACGATGGAATATCCGTTCTTAATCGGGGGGAAATGGAAAAGGTCTTCCCAAAAAGTTGAGGTAATCAACCCTTATAACCACCAGGTCGTCGGGATTACCTATCATGCCTCCTCCGAAGATGTGGAGGCCGCGATGGCCGCCGCGGTGGAGGGGTTTGAAGAGATGCGGCATCTTCCCGCCTTCCGTCGTGCCGAGGTATTGCGTCGGATTTCAGAGGGATTAAGCGGGCGCAAGGAAGAGGTGGCCCGGATGATTACACTGGAATCCGGAAAACCGATTACCGATGCGCGGGTGGAGGTCAATCGGGCGGTCAATACCTTTCAGGTCGCCTCTGAAGAGGCAAAAAGGCTGGAAGGGGAGGTGATCCCGCTTGATCTTATGCCAGGATCGGAAGGAAGAACCGGGATCACCAGGCGGGTGCCGATCGGCCCCATTGTCGGCATCTCCCCCTTTAACTTTCCGTTGAATCTGGTGGCCCATAAGATTGCGCCGGCGCTCGCGTCGGGAAATTCCATTATTTTAAAGCCAGCCCCAAAGACGCCGCTGACAGCCCTTCTTTTGGCCGAGATTATCGCTTCGGTCGGTGTTCCGGAAGGGGCGGTCAGTATTTTTCTTTGCGAGAATTCGGAAGCCGAAAAGATGGCGCTTGATCCCCGAATGAAGGTGCTTAGCTTTACGGGGAGCGCCGCGGTCGGCTGGCATCTTAAAGCGCGGGCCTCTAAAAAACGGGTAATTCTCGAATTGGGGGGGAATGCGGGTGTGATTGTGCATACAGGCGCAGATATTGATTTTGCCGCGCAGCGATGCGCCGTGGGGGGATTTTCTTATGCAGGCCAGGTCTGCATCTCTGTTCAGCGCATCTTTGTTCAGGAGGAGATTTACCCGAAATTCCTGGATCGGTTTATTCCGAAGATTCAGTCTCTGAAGGTGGGGGATCCGCTGGATGAGAAGACCGAGATGGTCTCCATGATTGATACGAAGGCGGCGGAACGGGCGGAAGGGTGGATTCGTGAGGCGGCAAGCCACGGCGCCAAGATTTTAACGGGTGGGAAGCGGGTTGGCTCCTTACTAGAGCCGACGGTAATCGCCGAGACGACACCGGAAATGGCGGTCAACTGTGAGGAGGTCTTTGCCCCGATTGTCACGGTGACCCCCTATCGACATCTGGATGAAGCGATTCATCAGGTGAACCATTCCGCGTACGGATTGCAGGCAGGTTTCTTCGGCTCCGAGATTAAGGATGTTTTTTTGGCCTTTGATCGGATTGACGTTGGCGGGCTTATCATTAACGACGTTCCCACCTATCGGATTGACCATATGCCTTACGGAGGGATGAAGGATTCCGGGTTTGGCCGCGAGGGCCTGCGCTATGCCATCGAGGAGATGACCGAGCTGAAATTTATGGCGCTGAATTTAAGGTAGCCCCCCCCGCAGAGGATACCCGCCCCTCACAGGTTACGCCGTAAGTGTTACAGACCCGTCAGACGATAACGTATCTTTTTCCCGATCTTTAGATCGTAAGTGTGGCCAGATTCAATCACGATTTCAGATTGCGGGTCTGTCACTTTCTTCCCGTTTAGCTCCACTCCCCCTTGTGTGATAAGACGACGCGCAGCGCCCTTGCTTTCCGCCCATCCCCGTTCATGCAATAAATCGACGAGCCGATTGGCGCCAGGCGTCAATCGGCATTCTGCGCATGATACGGACGGGTCTCCACGACCGACAGTCGCGTCAAACTGCCTTCGGGCTTCCTGTGCCTGGTCGGCCCCATGAAACCGTTCCACCAGCATAAAAGAAAGCTTCAGCTTTGACTCCATCGGATGAAGCCCCTTGATGCAGTCCATATCCTCGCTGGTCAACAGATCATAATACCGGAGCATCAGCTCATCCCGAATAGACATGATTTTTCCAAACATGATAGCGGGAGAATCTTCCAGGGCGATGGCGTTGCCAAAACTCTTACTCATTTTCCTTTTGCCGTCCGTCCCTTCTAAGAGTGGAAAGGTCATCACCACCTGCTGCGGCTGGCCATAGACCTTTTGCAACTCCCTCCCCACCAAAAGATTAAATTTTTGGTCGGTCCCGCCCAACTCCACATCGGCCTTGAGGGCCACGGAGTCGTAGCCTTGAATCAGGGGGTAGAGGAATTCGTGGATTCCGATCGGACGGGCGCACCGATGCCTTTCCTGAAAATCGTCACGCTCTAAGATGCGGGCGACCGTATATTGGGAGGCCAGATGGATCAGACCTTCTGCGGTCATCGCGGACATCCACGCGCTGTTAAAACGGATGTCGGTCTTTTTTGGATCGAGTATTTTATACGCCTGGGCCTGATACGTCTCCGCGTTTTTAAGCACCTCTTCTCGGGTGAGCGGTTTGCGCGCCTCCGACCGGCCGGAGGGATCTCCAATCATGCCGGTAAAATCTCCGATTAGAAAAATAACCTCATGCCCCAGCTCTTGAAACTGCCTCATTTTTTGGAACAGGACGGTATGCCCCAGATGAAGGTCTGGAGAGGTCGGGTCAAACCCGACCTTGATCCGAAGCGGCCGCTCCTCTTCACTTGATTTTTTCAGCTTATCAAGGAGCTCTGCCTGCTGAATGACCTCCACGGCGCCGCGAGACAGAAGCTTAAATGCCTCTTCCATTTTATCCGATCGTTTCTTAATCATCGTCTGATTTAAAATGAAGATAAGGGGCTATTCCCTTAAGCCGCCCTGGACCGATTCCCTTAACGCGCAGGAGATCCGATGGTTTTCGAAACGGTCCCCGCGTCTCCTGATCGTTGAGAATCTCCCTGGCGAGCTTTTCACCAATGCCGGGAAGCGCCGTTAGCTCCTTAAATGTGAGTTGATTCACATCCATGGAACGGATGGGGGAACGAACGGGGATTTTACCTTGTTCAGACGCGACGGTTAATAGGGGAAGACGCCCTTTCGATAAAAGTTCGCCCTCTCGCTCGGCCCAAAGCTGAAAAGAGGCCGCAAAGGCAAGGGCAACAACGGACAACAGATATTTCGGGAAGGTTGATGGAAGGAACAAAAATTTAAGAGGACGAATCTTCTCTTTTAAGAAAACCCTCATACGCGTCAGCCGTCATCAGTTGCTCTACCTCTTTGGGCCTTGCCATCTCAATCACCACAACCCATCCTTCCCCATAGGGGTCCTGGTTGATCAGCTCCGGCTTCTCTCTTAATTTCTCATTGACCGAGACGATTTTTCCGCTCACAGGGGCGTACAGAGGGGAGGTCGTTTTGGTCGATTCAATCTCTGTAATCTCGCTTCCATATTGCACCGTTACCCCTGTCTTAGGTATTTCGAGATAGACAATGTCTCCCAGCGCCGCCTGCGCGAAATCTGAAATGCCGATCGTGGCCAATTTGCCTTCCGCTCGGACCCATTCATGCTCTTTGTGATACCTGAAATTTTCAGGGATTTTAGTCGCCATGTCTGTCACACTTATAAATGAGCGGACGGTTTCTTGTCAAGGGATGAAGGTCGCCATGCAGAGTGAAGACGGCATGCCAGCGCCATCGCCTCTTTAAGATGCGAGCTCCATCCTAGTTGCATCGAAAGGTCATTCTCAATCACAGAGAGATTCCTGACCGTTTTTGCCTCTTCTATCTGGCGTTTTACAGAGAGAGGGAGGGGAGATGTTTCTTGATAGCGCCGATCCTCTTGTGCCTCTTGAATTTCCGATTCAGAAAAAGGGATCAACCAATGGAGTTTTTTTAGAATCATGGTCTTAATATCCTCGGCCTGAAACGGCGTCGCCTGATCATAGACGCGGATCAGACAGGTGGCGGAAAGCCCTCTATATTTTCCCTTCACCCTCTTTTCCTCTTCAGGCAGACTCATGCGGATGATCAGAATGTTTTCTAAAAAAGGGGGCGCTTCCTCCCATGTCATCACCATGTTCTCGCCCATAGGCGAGGGAATCCACTCCTTTCGTATTTTAAAATAGAATGTCCATTCGGATTCTTGAGGCGTCTCTGTCACAATTAAATGCCGGCAGGGGAGATAGGTTCCATCCTCCAACGACAAGCCCTCAATTTTTCTGCCATTCAGTTTAATGGTCGCGATCTTTGCCCCTTTCAGGATATTTCCATTTCCTTCCTGAATCAGTTTCAGGAAAAAGGCCTCGACAGCAGGAAACCCGCCGATCCACCTCCCCCCCGACTTTTGCATCTCCGATAGCAAGAGGATCAATTGATATTCAGAAATCGCGGAGAGTCTCTTCCTATAACCGAAAAGAGAGAGGAGATTGAGGTGCTCGATGAAATCGGCGCCGAATGCAAATGGCGCCATAAAAGCGGCTGCGCGATTTCTTTGTTTTCTAAAAATGTTCAGACGAAGTGCCAGCGTTTTCCATAGGAGATGAACCTTGCCTGCGAGTTTTTCCGGCGCTTCCTCTGGCAAGGGTCGAATCCATCGTTCTTCTCTTTCGATGGCGGGAAAAAAGGAGGCGATTTTAGATGTGTCCCCAAAAAATTCCCTCTGAAGGGTCTGACGGTACGCTTCTTTCCCTGAAAAGAGATCCACCCGATGGAAAGATTGCAGCAATTGTAAGAGGGGAGTGGCCTTTTTGAGGGATCTCTCCGACAGGGCATTCATCGGCAGAGATAAATGAGAGAGAAGGCTTTCCATCTCCTCTCCATGAGGAAGTCCCATATAGAGGAGCGGCCCCAACGTGAAATCAAACAAGGAGGGTTCGGAAATGTCCAGACTTGGGAAGAATAGAACGGACTGGTTCTTTCTGGTTAAGACGGTAGCTGCCGTAAGTGAGATAAGGCTCGATCCGATAAAAACGGCGTCGTACATCTTCTCATGGATCAATGGCGCATGACCGATTCCTGCCCGAAAAAGAACGGGATTTCAAACTCCGCTGCTTCTTTAGAATCAGATCCATGAACGACATTTGCTTCAATGCCATCGCCCAAGTCGGCCCGAATGGTTCCTGCGTCGGCCTGTTTGGGATCGGTTGCGCCCATCAGGGCGCGATGCCGCATAATGGCATCTTCTCCTTCCAGGACGACCGCCACGACCGGTCCAGAGCTGATAAAAGAGACCAGACCTTCGAAAAAGGGCCTTCCCTGGTGCACGTCGTAAAAAGCCTCCGCCTCATCCTTGCTTAGATGGAGCATTTGAAGATGAACGATTTTGAATTTGGCCGCTTCATACCTCCGAAGGATTTCTCCGATGAGATTCTTCGAAACCGCGTCCGGCTTAATCATGGCCAACGTCTGTTCAATCACGATTCCTCCCTAAGAGATTATTTCCAAATTATTTCCCATGATCCACTGTGAACTGGTACTTTTCAATGACGGTGTTTGCCAGCAACTTTTCACACATCTCCTTGACGCGGGCCTCCACCGCTTCGGACTCGCCAGGCGCAATGTCCACTTCCATATATCTTCCCACACGAACCTGTTTTACCTCCGTAAAACCAAACACGGAAAGCGCCCGCTCAATCGCCTTGCCCTGTGGATCAAGGATGCCATCCTTTAACGTAACATACACCTTTGCCTTCATACGCTACCTTTCGAGAATGTCTATCACAAAATAAACGCGTTAGACGGCGTTGATTTTGCCGATGCATCCCTGCATCGGTTAGCAGGTTTCTGAACAATGAGTTTTTCAGCCACCTGCTATTCCGTTTCGCTAAAGACGCGCTTATAGGTTGTTTCGAGATGTCTGATAAACGCGCGCGGGTCAAAGCAGCCGTCCAACTCCTGCCGGCTTATATCGCCTGGCATTTTTGGGTGAGACAGAATCGTCTCGTGAAACGATTTCCCCTGTTGAAGGGCCTGCATCGCCGCATCTTGCACGATGCCGTAAGCGCGCTCCCGCTCCATCCCTTTCTGGATCAGCAACAGCAAGACCTTTTGGGAAAAGATCACTCCTTCCGTCCATTCGACGTTTTTTGCCATCTGGTTTGGATAGACGGCGAGTCTTCGCATGATCTCGGTGAAACGATGAAGCATGAAATCCAGCAGAATGGCGCTATCAGGAATAATGATCCGTTCAACCGACGAGTGACTGATATCCCTTTCATTCCATAGAGGGATATTATCGAGGGCGGCCGCCGCATTGGAGCGAATCACGCGGGCTAGCCCGCAGATATTTTCCGCGCCGATCGGATTGCGTTTGTGCGGCATAGCGGAAGACCCTTTCTGTCCCGCTTCAAAAGGTTCTTCCACCTCTAATATTTCCGTCCGCTGGAGGTGACGAATCTCCGTCGCAAACTTCTCCAGGCTGGATGCGATCAGGGCCAGGGTTTGCATGAATTGGGCGTGGCGGTCTCTCTGGACGATCTGATTTGAGACAGGCTCCGGTTTTAAATGAAGGCGATGGCAGACATGCGTCTCAACGAAAGGGGAGATATGCGCGTAGGTTCCCATCGCCCCTGACAGCTTCCCGAACGAGATCATCTCTTTCGCCTGGCGCATGCGCAAGAGGTTTCGCCGCATCTCCGCATACCAAAGGGCCATTTTCAGGCCGAAGGTGATCGGTTCCCCATGCATGCCGTGCGATCGGCCAATCATGAGGGTCTCCCGGTAGGTCTCGGCCTTCTCTTTTAGGACGACAAGAAGCGATATGATGTCATCAATCAATAAATCAGCCGCCTGACCCATCAAAACTGAAAGCGCGGTGTCAAGGACGTCGGAAGAGGTCATTCCCCAATGAAGATACCGTCCCTCCGGGCCGATCTTTTCGGTCATGGATGAAAGAAAGGCGATGACGTCGTGCCGCACCTCTTTTTCCAGTTGATCAATCCGCGCGACGTCCACCTTGGCCCTTTCACGAATGGTCTTGAAGGCCGATGGGGGCACCACCCCTTCCTGTACCATCGCCTCGCATGCCAAAAGTTCGATATCAAGCCACGTTTGATACCGACGCTCCGACTCCCAAATGGCCGCCATCTGCGACCGGCAATATCGATCAATCATATCAGCGACTTTAACGTATGGGGCGCCAGCGACATGCCCCGTTTATACCCTCCCGACGCAGCAGACCTGCGGCGGGGACCTTCCTAACAACAAAGGTAAAATCAAGCGGCCGCTCTGCGTACCCCATCTCTTCGATCCCTTTCAAAAAAGAGATCACCAGGAGAATCAGGTTGGCCTGATTCTTTTTTGGTATAAATAGCTCAATGGCGCATGCGCGCACGCGCAAATCTTCCATCAGTTGAACAACCCGTTTTGCGAACGCGGATAAGAGGGGATAATCGTACGAATCCCACGGCCCCACCCCCGCCAAGATCACTTTCGACACCTGTATCCTCTCTGGAGTCGATATCAGAATCGCCTCGCCGAATTTCCCTGCGCCGGACTGATTCATCAAGACACGTGAAAAAATACCGCTATAATACCAATCAATCTCTCCGGCAAATCCGCGAAGCGGTCGAACATCTTCAAAGCAGGTGACCACCAGCAATTCCCCTCGCAGATCCGTCAGTTTTCCGTCAAAGAGATGGATTCGCATCCACGATCTCCTATAGGCCCGTCTGTGCCGGTGGGAAGATAGTCGTGATGGATGTGATCGAGGATGCCATTGACGAAGGCCCCTGAGTCTTCATTCCCATATTTTTTTGCAATGTCCACCGCCTCATTGATAATGACTTTCGGAGGGATACTTTTATAAAGAAGCTCAAAAACAGAGGATCGCAAAATATTGCGGTCTGTTAAGGCCATCCGTTCCGGCGACCAATTTTCCGTATATTTTTCAATAATCGCGTCAATCTCCGCCAGATGCTGAAGAACCCCCGCGACCAACATCTCCGTATATGCCCTAACGACGGGCTGCGCTTTATTCTCGGTCCAAAAAGAAGAGGGCGCCTCTTTTTTATTATCAGAAAAGCTGACCTGAAAAAGGGCCTGAAGCGCCAATTCTCTTGCGTTACGTCTTAATCCCATTAATCCCATCCGTATCCAAGATTACGATTTTTGCGTGTTCCATATCAAACATTCAGGAATGGCGGTTAGGTGTTGGTTCTATTTTGAGGCCCTTCATGGGTGTCAACCTATGCGGGCGGGGCGCTACTTTATGTTCCTGTAGAGGTGGGCCATTTCAATCGCAGCCATTGCCGCTTCCGAGCCTTTATTCCTCTTGTCACCGGATCGGGCGATCGCCTGTTCCACGGTGGCCGTGGTCAATAAACCGAAAATAACGGGCAGACCCAGTTCAAGAGCGACCTGTCCGATTCCCCGACTGGATTCCGCGCAGATGTAATGAAAGTGTGGCGTTTCACCCTGAATAACCGCGCCAAGACAAATCAGGGCATGAAAGCGCCCCACTTGCCCCATCTTTTTTGCGACCCCTGGTAGTTCAAATGCCCCGGGGACGCTCGCGATTTCAATGTCGCCGGCGTGCGTTCCCCGCGCCTCTAAAACTTGAAGCGCCCCTTTTAACAACCGATCGGTAATAGAGCGATTAAACCGGCTTACCACAATGCCAAATCGAAGATTTGCCCCGCTTCTTCCCCCTTTCCACGTTGTCGGCATTCATGAACCTCTTCCTCAAACCCGTTAGACTCTATTTAATAGGTGCCCAAGCTTGTTCTTTTTGGTTTGAAGATAGTGGACATTTTTTTCGTGAGGGATTGCTTCGATCGGTATCCGCTCCATGACTTTTAACCCATACCCTTCGATGCCGACCACCTTTCGAGGATTGTTGGTCATCAAGCGAATCTTCTGAAGCCCAAGATTTACCAGTATCTGCGCGCCGATGCCGTAGTCCCGCAGATCTGCCTTAAATCCAAGGTCTAAATTGGCCTCAACCGTGTCTCGACCAATATCTTGCAGCCGATACGCCTTGAGTTTGTTGATCAACCCAATTCCACGCCCTTCCTGATTTAAATAGAGCAGCACCCCCATTTTTTCCGCTTCGATCATCGTCATCGCGACATGAAGCTGCTCCCCGCAGTCACAACGCTTTGATCCAAAGATATCACCCGTCACACAGCCGGAATGAACGCGCACCAAAACCGGTTTTGTCCCATCAATATCGCCCTTCACCAATGCGATATGAGACTGATGGTCAATCTCGTTTTGAAAAACAATCGCCCTGAAGTCTCCCCATTGCGTCGGCAGATGGGCGTCTGCCACGCGTTGTACCAGCGACTCCCGTTTCATCCGATATTCGATGAGCGCTTTAATGCTGACGACCTTAATGCAATGTTGACTCCCAAACTCGATCAGATCGGGCAGACGGGCCATCGATCCATCTTCGTTCATAATCTCACAGATAACTGCTGCGGGATAAAGGCCCGAAAGCCGGGCCAGGTCAACCGATCCTTCTGTCTGTCCCGCCCTTTTTAAAACGCCGCCGTTCTGCGCCCGAATGGGAAAGACATGTCCGGGCCGGGCCAGATCGGAAGGGCGCGTGTCCGGGTGAACCGCTGTTAAAATGGTGGTCGCCCGGTCCTTCGCGGAGATGCCGGTGGTCACCCTTGCGCGCGCATCAATGGAGATCGTAAAGGCGGTTCCAAAAGTAGAGGTGTTTTCCTGCGCCATCGGCATGAGGTGGAGTTGTTCGGCGCGCTCCTCTGTCAGGGCGAGACAAATCAGGCCGCGGCCATGCCTGGCCATAAAGTTGACGCCGTCCGGGGTCACCTTCTCGGCCGCGATGACCAAATCACCCTCATTTTCACGGTCCTCATCGTCAATCAGGATAACCATTTTCCCCTTGCTCATGTCGGAAATCGCATCTTCAATCGTATGAAATTTCACTTCTTTTTCCTTAAAATACGTTGGGTTGACTTCCCCGATCTAAGCCTTTACCATACTAAGAAATGGAACCTTTTGTCAAATGGCGGATTTGACCCATGTAATATAGTGGAGCCCAAAAACTGGACAGGGATGAAGCCCTCCACCCCCCCCCATCCCCCCCTTGGCAAAGGGGGGGATGGGGGGGTAATGGATCCTCCCCCTCACGCGTGCTGTGCGCGCTGAGTATAAACGGTCTTATGTACAGACCATAATGAGACCGTTTATAAGGGTGAAATAGTTAATACTTGGTCTGGCCTGCAAGAAATAAAGAAATAAAGTTGAAATTCATCCCCTCCCTCGCTTAAACTCTCCATCTTAAGGAAAAAACGATGGCCATTTTAGAGATCGTAAAATACCCGGAGCCGGTGCTGCTTTGTAAGGCCGGGACGGTTCATCAAATCGACGGGGCGCTTCAGAAACGGATTAATGACATGATCGAAACGTTGTATGCCGCGCCGGGACTCGGCCTGGCCGCCCCCCAGGTGGGGGATCCGATCCGCCTTTTTGTCTACGACTCATCTCTACATGAGAAAGCGGTGGAGGCGCGCAAGGGGCCTCTGGTTGTGATCAACCCTGAAATTATCGAGATGGAGGGAGAAGATGTTTCCGAGGAAGGCTGTCTTTCCCTGCCGGGCTATCAAGAAATGGTGAAGCGGGCATACCGTGTTGAATTAAAAGGACTCGACCGGGAGGGGAAGGAAATTCGCGTCATCGGTGAAGGACTGCTTGCCCGGTTGTTTCAACATGAGGTGGATCATATCAATGGCGTCTTAATGATCGACCGTTTCAGCAGCCTTAAAAAAGACATTTTCTTTAGAAAACTCAAGAAAAAGGCAAAGCAGGATGGATCTCTCTGACGATGCCGCCTCCCCATAAAAGATTCCGTGTCGTCTTTATGGGAACGCCCGATTTCGCCCTCCCTTCTCTGGAAGCCCTCTTAAGTGGTGAAGAGGTTATCGCCGTTGTGACGCAGCCAGACCGTCCCAAGGGTCGCGGGGAGATTCTGACCCCCTCTCCGGTGAAGGTTGCCGCTGCAGAAAAATCGTTGCTGATCTTCCAACCCGAACGGATAAAAAAGGATCTCCTCATTACACAAGCCCTCGTTAAACTCGCTCCGGATGTGATGATCGTTGTGGCGTTTGGGCAAATTCTTCCAAAAGAGGTTTTGAAGATACCGCGACTCGGTTGTATCAATCTTCATCCGTCACTTCTTCCAAAATACCGCGGTGCCGCCCCGATACAATGGGCGCTTATCCATGGAGAAAAAGAGACGGGGGTGACCACCCTGCAGGTGGGTGAAGGAGTGGATAGCGGTCCGATCCTCCTGCACCGCACGACCGACGTTGATCCGGAAGAGACCGCCGAAATCCTTTCTGTCCGCCTGGCCAAGATGGGGGCAGATCTTTTACTTGAGACATTGTTGCGGCTAAAAGAAGGGACCCTGACTCCGGAAGAGCAAGACGCAAAAGAGGCCAGCATTGTCCCGCTTCTTAAAAAAGAAGACGGATTGATTCGCTGGCATGACGATGCCCGTGCCATCTTCAATCGGTGGCGGGGAGTGATTCCCTGGCCGGGGACAACAACCTCCTATCAGGGAAAACGATGGAAGGTTCCATCCTTACAGGTCGGGGGTGTCGAAGAGATGCGGGGCAGACCCGGGGAAATTATAGGCCTTTCCGAAAAGGGGCTTGAAGTGGCATCAGGGAGAGGTTATATTTTGATAGAAAAATTACAGATGGAGGGAGGGCGGCCGATGACGCCGATTGAATATGTGAAAGGCCACTCAATCCAAAAGGGATCTATCTTAGGCGCTTAATAGGCGCAATTAGCAGGCGCAATTATAAACGGTCTCATTATTGTCTGTACATAAGACCGTTTATACACAGCGCGCGCGAGGGGGAGGCTCCATTACCCACTCCCATCTCCCCTTGCCAAGAGGGGGATGGGGGAGGATAATAGATAAAGGAGGAGTTCGTTGAACATATTAAAGACGACATTTTTTATGGCGCTCATGACTGTTTTGCTTGTTTTCGTCGGCGCCGCGATGGGAGGGGAAAACGGGGCCACCATCGCCTTTATGATCGCATTCGTCATGAATGGCATCAGCTATTGGTTTTCAGATAAAATCGTGCTGGCCATGTATCGGGCGCGCCCTGTGACTGAAACGGAGGCCCCTCTGGTGTATGGAATTGTCACCGATCTGGCAAAACGGGCCGGCATGCCGATGCCAAAAATCTATTGGATCGACAGCGCCTCTCCGAACGCCTTTGCCACAGGCCGCAATCCCCACCACGCGGCGGTGGCGGTCACCAGCGGCATTCTGAACCTCTTAAACCGTGAGGAGCTCACTGGCGTTCTGGCGCACGAGCTTTCTCACATACGCCACCGTGACATCCTCATCGGAACGATCGTGGCGACCATCGCTGGCGCCATATCGATGCTGGCCAATATGGCGCAGTGGTCCTTGATGTTCGGAGGATTCGGCAGCCGTTCCGACGATCGTGAGAGACACGGCGGTATCGGCGCAATTGTCATGATGATTCTTGCCCCGATCGCTGCAATGCTGATTCAGATGTCCATCTCCCGCTCCAGGGAATTTCAGGCCGATGCGGGAGGGGCGAAACTGTGCGGCAACCCCCTCTGGCTCGCCAGCGCCTTGCGAAAACTGCATGCGGGCGCTGCGCGCATCCCGATGGACGCCAACCCAGCAACCGCGCACATGTTTATCGTCAGCCCACTTTCATCAGGCGGATTGGCCTCCCTTTTCTCAACCCATCCCCCCATGCAAGAGCGAATTGCCCGATTAGAGGGCCTGGCGTACAACCCGCGATGAATCACTCAAAGAATAAAAGAGAGGTCAAGATTGCGCCGTCAATTTTATCCGCGGACTTCTCGCGCCTTGGAGAAGAGATCAAGGCGGTCGATGCGGCCGGAGCCGATTGGATCCATATCGATGTGATGGACGGCCGATTTGTCCCAAATTTAACAGCCGGCCCACTCATGGTGGCGGCGGCGAAAAAGACAACGGCATTGCCGCTGGACGTCCATTTGATGATCGTTGAGCCGGAACATCTGATTCCCGAGTTCATCAAAGAAGGGGCAAACTCCATTACCATTCATGTGGAAACCTGCCCGCATCTTCACCGGACGATTCACCTGATCAAGCAGCATGGGGCAAAGGCGGGTGTAACGCTTAATCCTGCAACACCCCTCTCTTCCATCGAGGAGATTTTAGGCGAGGTGGACCTCCTTCTGATCATGTCCGTTAACCCCGGTTTTGGAGGACAGAAATTTATTCCCAGAACCATTGATAAAATCCGCGCAGCCCGAAAGATGATTGATGATCGCGGTCTGATAACCGACCTGGAGGTTGACGGAGGGATTAAAGTCGACAATATCAGAGCGCTATCCGAGGCGGGGGCCAATGTCTTCGTCGCAGGCTCGGCCATTTTTGAGAGCCCTCATTATAGGCGCACCATTCAAGAAATGCGTGAGGCCGCCCAATTCATGTAATTTCATTGCCCGTCTTGACAAACCACATCCTGCACCTTACTCTTTAAAAATTCAACGGATTGATTCATGACCGACATTGGAATTTCGAAGTTAGCCGAAACGCTGCATCCCCTTGAAAAAGAGGTTCTAACCCCCTTTTACAAAAACTCACAACGCTCTGAAGAAGAGCTGTGGTGCGATCTTCCCCACCTCCAGCGCTCTCAGATTTCAATGGCCATCGGATGGCTTCAGACAAAAGAGATCATAAAGATCGTAGATGAAAAAAAGAGGGAATCTGTCCTGTTGACGGAGATTGGCCTCGCTTACGCTAGAAAGAAGAATCCGCCGCTTCGGATTGCCAATGAAATCCAGCAGAGGCAACCGTTCTCTATCGCTGATTTAAAACGGCAATCTGATTTGGAACCGGAAGAGATAAGCTCCGCCATTGGTGCCCTCAAAGAAGCGGGGGCGATTCGTCTTGCGCCGGGAGGCGTTTTCGAATTGATTGACCGTTCAAAACTTTCCGAATTTGAGCGGCTACAGGAGGTTATTAAGCATATTTATTATCTTGATCTTGGGTTGGAAGAGGACGGGGTGGACATCGCCACCCTGTCGGAGCCGTTCCAGGCGATTATTGCGGCCTATCATCGAAAACGGGGGAAATCAAAAGGCATCTTTCGGATCAATGAACGGATCGACCGAACGTATGCCGCAACAGAGCGATTTTCCCCGCTTTATCAGGCCATGCAGGAGATTGAACCTTCGGATAAAATTGGGGATGAAATTGGCGGGCTGACCCCCGAAATGCTCAAGGATGGGAAATGGCGCGGCAGGAAGTTTCGCAAATACAACCTCTTGCTGCCTCCCTCGCGCATCAGCGGCGGCAGGAAACATCCTTATAAGAGTTTCCTCGATCAGGTCAAACAAAAACTGGTCTCGATGGGCTTTTCTGAAATGAGGGGACCCTTGGTTGAAAGCGAGTTCTGGAATATGGACGCCCTCTATATGCCCCAGCATCATCCGGCGCGGGAGATTCACGATGTCTATTTTGTAAAAAGTTCGTTGCAAGGTGATGACATTCCGAACAACCTTCTTGCCCGGGTGGCTGCCTGCCATCAAACCGGCGGAGCAAGCGGATCGTGTGGGTGGCGATACCCCTTTGACACCCGCCGGACCCGGCGGTTAATTCTTCGCAGCCAGGGAACAGCGATATCGGCGCGAACGCTGGGAGGGACGCCCAACATCCCTGGAAAATATTTCTCGATCGCCCGCTGTTTTCGGTACGATCAGGTGGATGCCACCCACGCCCCCGATTTTTTCCAGGTGGAGGGAATTGTGCTCGGCCCCGAAATCCATTTTGGGATACTGCTCGGCTTGTTGACCCTCTTTGCAAAAGAGGTGGCGCGGGCCAAGGAGATTAAATTCCTGCCCGCTTATTTCCCCTTTACAGAGCCATCCGTCGAGATGCACGTTCGACACCCAAAGCTGGGCTGGATGGAGTTAGGCGGGGCGGGTCTTTTTCGGCCGGAGGTTACCCAACCGTTTGGGATCAATGTCCCTGTGATTGCGTGGGGACTCGGATTGGATCGGATGGCGATGGTGGCGCTTTCCATTTCGGACATTCGCGATCTCTTCTCTCCCGATTTGGGACTCATCCGCAGCCAGAGAATCCAATATGCCCACCATTGAAATCAAAATCAGCGACTTTGAGACGCTGTTTGGATGTCGCGTCGGCAGGGAGGCGTTGGAGACCCTCCTCCTTAAAGTAAAAGGGGAGGTGAAAGAGTTTCTGCCGGAGGAAGATTATGCCAAATTAGAGCTCAATGACACCAACCGACCCGATCTCTGGTCCCTGGAGGGAATCGTGCGCCAGATTCACCCTCCGCTTCCCCCCTATCCGTTCTTTCATCATCCGGCGGAGCGAACCGTCATCGTATCCGAAAAGGTCGGTATGGTTCGGCCTTGCCTTGCGGCCTGTATTGCCCACGGTCCGGCGATGACGGAGGCCAGACTCATTCAACTGATTCAATCGCAGGAAAAACTTTCCGAGACGTATGGCCGTAAAAGAGAGATGGTCTCCATCGGACTTTACCGCCTCCATAAAATTACCTTCCCTGTCCGGTATGACGCGGTCGACCCTGACCGTGTCTCTTTCACCCCGCTTGGATATGATCAACCGGCGAGCCTCTCTGAAATCATCGCCCATCATCCAAAGGGGATCGCCTATGCCAGCGCCCTTCATGGCGCCAAAATCTGTCCGATCTTGGTTGATGCGAAGGATCAGGTCCTCTCATTTCCCCCGATCATTAACAGTCGCGAGATTGGCGAGGTGCAAGCGGGCGATACCGACCTCTTTGTCGAGGTCACCGGCGCCGATCTTCGGATGGTCATGCTCGCTTTAAATATTTTTGCCTGCAATCTTTACGATCGGGAATACACCATTGAACCGGTTTCCATCCATTTTCCGAAAGAGTCCGAATTTGGGAAGGTAATCCGGATGCCTTTTGATCTCTCACGATCCACCCATTTGTTGGCAAAAGATTTCCAGAAGGTTTTGGGAGAGACGGTCTCGTCAGAGGAGGTTGTAACCTCTCTGGAATCGTTTGGCTACACCGTCACCCTCAAGGGGGATCGGCTGACGGCCACTGCGCCCCCCTATCGGGATGATACGATGCATCCCATTGACGTGATTGAGGATTTTGCCATCAGCCGTGGGTACGAAAGCTTTCGGCCCGAAATGCCTTCTTCGTTTACGGTTGGATTCCTCTCCCCCATCGAGAGATTTTCTGATCAGATCAGGGAAGAGATGATCGGCCATGGATTTGAAGAGATCATTTCAAATATCCTAAGCTCACGGCAAAACATAGTGGATCGGATGAAGATTAAAGATGCGGCCCGACCCGAGGCAAGCGTCATTGACGTAGAAAATCCGATCACGGAGCGTTTCTCAACCTTGCGGTCCTGGCTGCTTCCGTCTCTGCTCCAGGTTGAAGGGGCAAGCTCAAAGGCCTATTATCCCCACCGGGTTTTTGAAGTCGGCGAGGTGGCGCGGTTTACAGCCTCGAAGGAGGCGACAGAAACCCGTACCCATCTGGCCGCAATAATCTCCCACCCATCAGCCAATTTTTCAGAGCTTCATTCCATACTGGAAGCCCTTTTCCATCATCTGGCGCTGGAGATGCATCTTGAGCCTGTCTCGCATCCCTCTTTCATTGACGGTCGGGCAGGTTTACTGATTGTCAACAGCAGTGAAGTGGGAATCATCGGCGAGATCGATCCGGGCGTTCTCACCCAATGGCAGATCGGCATGCCATCGGCCGCGTTTGAAGTTGAAGCGGAACTTCTTATGAAGACTCTACGGCGTCCGGGCTGACTGGACAATCTGGCTAAACCCGCTGGCGTCTCTTGCGGCTATTTCTGCCAGAATCTTTCTGTTAAGAGGTATCCCAGCCTTTTTTAGCCCCTCCATAAAGCGGCTATAGGTCAGCCCATGACTTCGAGCCGCGGCGTTGATACGGGCAATCCATAACCTTCTGAAGTTACGTTTCTTCGCGCGGCGGTCTCGATAGGCGTATACCAGCGATTTGTCAACCGCTTCGGTGGCGGTGCGAAACAGTTTGCTCTTGGCCCCATAATAGCCCTTTGCCATCTTAAGACGCGCATGGCGTCGCTGTCGTGTTTTAGGTCCCCCTTTTGTCCTTGGCAT
The DNA here is from genome assembly GCA_964373895.1 of uncultured Nitrospirota bacterium. GTDB lineage: Bacteria > Nitrospirota > Nitrospiria > SBBL01 > SBBT01 > SBBT01. Next base: position 37,108 of record CAYJWQ010000001.1, on the reverse strand, counting down.
TACCCGCTCCTTATAATATTTTAAAAATGAGGCATACCTCTTCTGGCATCAGTCCGTCAAGACCCGCCTCTCGTACGATTTATTTTCCATAAGAAAGCAACCGCTTGACCATGACCTTCTCTCCCGGATGAACAAGTGCGGCCCCTCCGAGATTTCTCTTACGCTTAGAAGATTTATGGCCTAACAGATGCCTCTTTCCAGACTGTCTCCTTAGAACTTTACCGCTTCCCGTCAACTTAAATCGTTTGGATGCCCCGCTATGGGTCTTTAACTTCATTTGTGCTCCTTTACAGATTTTGGGGCCAAGGTCATGGCCATACAATTCCCCTCCATTTTTGGGGGATACTCTATCTGTCCTACTTCCTGTAATTGATCCTGAATATGGGCCATCATCGTCCGCCCCTTGCTTTGATAGGCCATTTCTCTTCCCCGGAACATCAATGTTACCTTTACCTTATGACTCGATTCCAGGAAATCTCGCGCATGCCGGACCTTAAAATCAAGATCATGTTCACCGGTGCAAAGACGAAACTTAATCTCCTTGATATGCGTTCCTTTCTGATGAAGCTTGACGGTATGTTCTTTTTTGCTCTGTTCATATTTATATTTTCCTAAATCCATCATCCGACAAACGGGTGGATTTGCCGTAGGAGACACTTCGACCAGGTCAACCCCAGATTCGCCCGCCTTATCCAGTGCCTCCCGAATAGGAATAACACCCATTTGCTCTCCGGCAGCTCCAATGACACGGACTTCCTTTGCCCTGATTTCTAAATTGACTTTAAGTTTCGATGCGATAGATATCCCCCCTTAATAAAGGTACGTCGCCCCTATGATGAACCGCTTCTCGTCATCATTTCCTCTTTGATTTGGTTTACAAAGGACTCCAACGTCATAACGTTATTCTCTCCAGAGCGACTTCGGACAGAAATCGTTTGGTTGGCACATTCGGCTTCTCCAATCACCAGCATATAAGGAATCTTCATCAACTGGGCATCCCGAATCTTCGAGCCGAGCCTTTCGTTTCGGTCATCGAGTTCACTTCGGACGCCCACGCGCAAAAGTTGATGATGAATCTGGCCTGCGTACGCCTGATGGCGTTCAGTAATTGGGATGATCTTTGCCTGCACCGGGGCCAGCCATGTTGGAAACGCCCCGCCATAATGTTCGATCAGAATCCCGAAAAAGCGTTCAATCGACCCCATCAACGCGCGATGGATCATGATCGGCTGATGTTCCAACCCGTCTTCTCCCCTGTAACTCATCTTAAAACGTTCAGGAAGATTGAAATCAACCTGAATGGTGGTGCATTGCCATAGGCGATCCAGGGCGTCCTTGATCTTAATATCGATCTTGGGGCCATAGAATACCCCTTCTCCTGGATCAATTTGGTACGGGAGATTCTTTCGCCTCAATGCCCCTTCCAGCGCCGCCGTTGCCTCTTCCCAACGCCCCAGTCTCCCCACATATTTTTCCGGACGGGTCGAGAGATAAATTGCATAGTTTTTAAAACCAAACGTCCCCATGACTAATGTGGTAAAGTCCAGAATCTTAAAAATTTCTGATTCAACCTGATCCGGCCGACAAAAGAGGTGGGCATCATCTTGCGTAAAACCGCGTACCCGAAGGAGCCCATGCAATACGCCAGAGCGCTCATACCGATAGACCGTTCCCAGCTCCGCCCAGCGAAAAGGGAGATCTCGATAACTACGAAGGGCCGACTTATAGATCATGATATGGAACGGGCAGTTCATCGGTTTCAGTTCATACGGGATGCCCTCTACTTCCATCGGGTCATACATATTCTCTTTATAAAACTGAAGATGTCCGCTCTGCTTCCAAAGGTCAAGCCGGGCAATATGCGGCGAAAAGACAAACTCGTAACCAGCCGAAAGATGTGCTTCCCTCCAAAAATCCTCGAGCGTTTTGCGTATCATCGCCCCCTTCGGATGCCATAGAATCAGCCCCGATCCTACTTCTTCAGACGTAGAAAAGAGATCAAGCTCTCTCCCTAATTTCCGGTGATCCCGCTTCTTGATCTCTTCTAATTTCTTCAGATGGGCGTCTAAATCCTCCTTCTTAAAAAAAGAGGTGCCATAGATTCGTTGGAGCATTTTATTTTTTTCGCTGCCGCGCCAATACGCGCCCGCGCTGGATGTTAACTTGATCGCATGAATCGTGCCGGTCGAGGGAACGTGAGGGCCAGTGCAAAGGTCGATAAAGTCTCCCTGCTGATAGGCCGAAATGGGAGGCAATTGAATGCCTTCGATTAATTCCAATTTGTATGGCTCTCCCCGCTTACGAAACAGATTCAGGGCGTCCTCCTTGGATAACTCCAAACGGGAAATCGGAAGGTCTCTTCTAATGATCTCCTGCATCTTTGCCTCAATCTTTTGCAAGTCCTCCGGGGTAAAGGGACGCTCAAAATCAAAATCATAATAAAACCCATCCTCAATGGCGGGTCCAATGGCCATTTTCGCATTTGGGAAAAGCTCCTTAACCGCCTGTGCCATCAGATGAGAAGAGCTGTGACGATAGATCTCTTTCCCTTCCGGAGATTCAAAGGTAAGAGAGTGGACGACCGCGCGGTCTTCTATCGTGGAATGCAAATCTTTAGGCTGGCCATTGACATCTACAGCAATGACCCCCTCTGACTTCCCTTCTGACCGCAGGATCTCTAAGTAGGTGGTCCCCTCTTCTACTTTCTTCTCTATTTTACCCTCAAGGTGAAACACAATATTGCTCAATTTTATATCCCTAACGCTGGTTCAACTTCCGGGCAAATGGCATAGAAGTTACAGACAAAGACGCTAAAACAATAAAAGGCATCATCGCGTGCTGATGCCTTTCCCCCTCCCCCAACACCCATTACAAAAAATAGAGACCTCCCATGCCACCATTGCCCATCACGATACTTTGATCCTTCGCCGAAATGTTTAGAAGGACTTACAGACACACCCGGTAGGCAATGGTAGGCACGGGCGGTCTTGAACCGCCGACCTCTTGCGTGTCAAGCAAGCGCTCTCCCCCTGAGCTACGCGCCTATCAAAAATAATTTTCCATATCCTATAGAATAGGACGAAGGTTTGTCAAGCAAAACATCCGCAAAACATCCGCTATTTCATTAAGCAAACTCTGGCAGTAACATCTTTATTTAAGGATGTGAAGGATAGGTCGCTTACACTGTGGGTTGCTTTTTTTATCCTTCAAGGGAGAGATTTTTAACTCATTCATTTTTTTTCGGAGGGTATTGCGGTTCATCCCAAGAAGTTCCGCGGCTTGGACCTGGTTTCCCTGGGTCTCCCGTAAGGCAAGGGCAATAATCGGTTTCTCAAACTCCCGAATCAGGAGGGCGTATAAATTCGTTACCTTGCAGTGTTTTATTTTCTGAACAAAATCGTTCAGTTTTCTCTCTACAAGCTCTGTTAAATGTAGTTCATATCCTTGATTCTCTTCATCTTTTGGCAAAACGATTTCCTGATGCGCTTTGTCGCCATCTTTCTTGGCATTTAAGCTTAAAACTGTTTCGTGGATCTGTGCCACGGTTTTTTTAAGCATCGACGTGGAGGAGATGATGGCATAAAACTCTTTCCTCCCTTTTTTCATTGCCTGTAATTTTTTGACCGCTGGAACCCAGTCTCCTTCCGAATCAATAACAACGATTGGGGAACGTGACCGACCGTTTTGTGTAAGGACCTTGACAGATTTAACGGAGGTGAGAGCGGTCCCATTCTTTCCAAACTCTTTCTGGAAATGGGACATTAGGTTGACGTCGCGATGGACAAGGAAGATGTCCTGCACCGTGAGACTCTCCTTAAAGAAAAGGCAGGTTACCCAATCAAACGCGGCATTTCTACCACACCGATTTTCCTTTGTCAATCCCAAATACAGCCCCTGTCGGTAGCATGTGAAATGTCCGGTTTTAAAGTTGCGGGGATATAAAGGGATTCGATCGGTTGCCGAGATTTGCCGGGAGCATTACAGGGGCAGTATACGAGACGACTTCTAATCGATCGGCAACAATTTTCGGATCCAAACTTTCCAACGATTCCAAAGTGATGTTTTTCGAATGGTTGCTGAACGTGGCGCACAATAAGCAATCCATTCGTTATCAAGGTCAATGGGAGTCTTTAGGATATGGCCAAGATTGGGAGTGATCGTTTTGCTCGCAAGGAAGGTATGTTTATCTGTTAAGACTGCTTTCTCGTTTAACCCATATGAAAAATCGGGAAGCAGAGAACGGACCATTCCCATAGACTCCGATAGCGCATGCACATAAGGCAGAAAACAGAGCTGCAAGATCTCTTTCGAATGTTGATAGGCCAGATGCTTAGTTGCAATCACAAGCTCTGGAGAGGCAATTTCAAGAGAATGAAAGTGGTAGAAGATGAGTGGCGCGTGATTTACCTGCACTTCTCCTGAATCAGACCTTGTAAATTGATATTGCTCGTGATTCCATGGGGCCACTGCCGCCCCAATATGTTGAAGAACGACTGTTCTTGGGAAGCGGGTTGGCCAGTCATCCAAATACATCTGATCACCCATTTTACCATCTTCATCTTTCCCGTAGCACCACTCGATGCAACGCTCTCGCCACCAGGTCAAGGCCTCTTTAGCCGACGCATCATTTCGAAAGGACATCCAACCGACGTTATATTTTCCGCTTTCCCTTTCTAAATGGGCGAGCGACGGAGAAAACCGATGTTCGTGAATCAAAATAGAATGGGTTCCCAATTCTTGGAAGATAGGATCAGGAGAGGAAAAGAAAAACAAATCGGCATCCAAATAGCTCAATGCCTCTATATTGTTATTCCACTCCAGAACTCGAAGAATTATGGTTGAAGTGAGTGTCCAGTAATACTCCACCAGTGTACGAGTGGTTTTGGCGGCCAATAAGGCAGAATCGTTATGTTCAATCGCTTGCAAAGGAATACAGGCAACATGCGGTAAATTTAGCTTTTCTATAATCGATAGGGAGAGATCATCCAGGCATACAACAAAGAGGGTAAATTCCTGGGTTTCATGCCGATTTAAAGATCGGATCAGCGCAATGCCACGCGTGAGGTAGTTTCGGTCAAAATAGGTACAGTAATATCGCATTATGAATTAATTTCTTTTTACAGTCTAACCTTCTCTCCGAGAATGTCCCCTAATGCAAGACAAACCTTATCTTGATCTTCAAAACTCAAATTAGGATACATCGGAAGGGAAACTATTTCTTTGGCTGCACCCTCCGTCTCAGGAAAATCCCCTTGTTTATATCCCAAATACGCATAACCCCGCATGAGGTGAATCGGCCATGGATAACTGATATTCACAAGAATGTCACAAGCGGCAAGTTCTTTCATCATACGATCACGTTCGGAATGCCGTACCACATAACAGTAGTAAACATGACCATTCCCATTAAAAACTTCCGGAAGAATCAATGAGGTGCCAGATAGTATTTCGTAATATCGTTTGGCAAGATCGCGTCTTTTTTGGATATATTGATCCAATCGACCTAACTTCCGCAGCAATATCTCCGCATGTATTTCGTCTAGTCTTGAGTTATAGCCGTGTTCTTCCGCATAGTAAACGTTCTCCATTCCATAAAATCGTAGCCTTCTGAGTCTTTCATCCAAGTCGTTTCGGTTGGTCGTCACGATCCCACCATCTCCGTAACCTCCCAGAGGTTTAGTGGGATAAAATGAAAACACGCCCGCATCGGACATAGACCCGGCTTTTTTATCTTTATAGGTTGCACCATGCGCTTGAGAACAATCTTCTACTAAAGAAAGCCGATGCTTCTTGGAAAGCTCTATTAATGGATCCATATCCACACATTGTCCAAACAGATGAACGGGCAGGATACAAACGGTTTTTTCGCTGATGACGGAAGCAGCTTGGTCCACATTCATTAAATAGGTCTTAGGGGTTATATCGACAAAGACGGGGATTGCGCCAGTGCTGACAATAGCCGATACTGTCGGCACTGCTGTATTGGATACCGTAATGACCTCATCTCCTTCACCCACGCCAAGTGATTTGAGGGCCAGGAAAAGACCATTGGTCGCGTTATCCACGCCAACTCCATGTTGCGCACCACAATAATTCGAAAAGGCCACTTCAAAGTTTTTTACGCTCTCTCCTAAAATTAAACGGCCGGATCGAAAGACCTTTTCAACACCATTGAGAATGTCTTCCCGCTCCGCTTCATACTCTTCCAAGTAATCCCATACCTTAATTGTCATATATATGCTCCCATGCGGTTACTATTAATCTCTGATAGGTTTGCCATCACCCACTTCCCAATAATGGGCATAATGGAGGTTATAGTAGTCGAGGCTCTCTTTTAATCCACTTTCCAAGGAAGCTTTCGGCCTCCAACCCAATCGCGATCGAATCTTTCGATAATCGGCGTAATAATCCCCAATATCAATTATTTTTCGGTCTGATGGGAAAGGAACAATCTCATAACTGCCATTGCCATAAATCCCTATCATCAGTTCCGCCGTATCTTTTAATGAAATCGGATCCTCCGCCCCTAAGTTGTAAATTTCCCCATTTGCTTCATCCGAAGCAGCAGCCAGTAGTAAAGCCTCAACCACATCATCCACATAATTAAAATCTCGAACCTGTTTGCCATCCCCAAAGACCAAAATCGGCTTTCCTTCAATTAATTGCCGGATCCAAATACCCAAAAACGTCTGGCGGGCATCTTTCACCCGCATACGAGGTCCATAGGTATTTGTCAACCTAAGCACGGTAGTCTTAATTCCATAAACGTTATTGTAAACCAAATGATACCACTCGCCCGAAAGCTTATTAATCCCGTTTACATCAACTGGATAGAGCGGATGCCGTTCATCCACAGGAAGATACTGGGGCTTTCCATAAATTTGGCGCGTGCTGGCATAAATCAGTTTTAATTCTCGGTTGTACTTGCGACAAGCTTCCAAGATCGAAAGCTGTGCCTTGGCATTAATTTCCAAGTCTGTGAACGGATTGGCCATGGAATCAGCATGGCTCGTTTGACCGGCTAGATTAAAAAGATAATGCTGTCCTTGCACCAGATACTTCATGGAATGCTCATCACGGACATCGGCAATATTAACAACTACGCTCTCTTTAATTGATTCGATATTAAATAAATTCCCTCCATATTCCGGAATAAGGCTGTCAATCAGCAATACCTTTGCGCCATAGTCCACCAAACGCATTGCCAGATTGGAACCGATAAACCCCAATCCGCCGGTGATTAAAACATTCTTTCCAGAAAAGATTTTGAGTCTATCGTCCATATTTTAACCCTAAGGGCACCTCTAAAAAATCTATCATACCTTAAGCTTTGCGAAGGAGAAACCCTCTAAAATCTCCTCGTTCCGGCGCCCGGTAGATGTGGGGCCCCTGTCCGAGAAAAAATTCACGCTCTAATTTTAGTCCAAACGAAGTAATGCAACGAACGAATTCTTCTTTATTGAATATCCAACAAGGATACTCCGTTCGGTAACCGTATGCCCATGGCCTTTGCACGGCAACATAAGATTCTGTTTTATTTACAAACAACATACGAGTCAAATAAAGGGAATTGTTTGTAGCAGCCACAAGTTTCCTCACCATCAACTGCCAATTTTCCAGATACCATAATGAGCTGTTAGCAAAAACAAGATCATATTTTCTATTGAAACACGCATCCTCTTCTTCAGAAAAATGGACCTGAGGAAGAAGCTCTCTTCCTATACGACAGAGTTCAGGGAGGTCTTGGCAAGAATAATCAATATCTATGTTTGGCAATAGAGCTTTACAAATTAAATAGTAATGACAGACACCTCCGCCCCAGTCCAATATCGAAATGCGCTTCTTCTCCAGCGCTGTCAAGGTTAAAACATAGGCAAACGACATAATCATATTATGTGTATCAAGATCATCTGAATAAACACGGTCAGGGGCTTCTGGATTGGTTCCCAAAGGACGTGTCCCTTGTATGCCTTTTACAAAAGTAGCCCAATTCCTCTTTTGTGTCTCCGCAACACTCGGCTCATTCCATCCTAGAATCCGCTTATCCACTATTCGCCATCCCCCTGGAACATATTCCCAAGGAGCTGGCCGGATATAAGCAAGCAAACCTTGAATCAACCTGACTAAACCAGGAGGCACCCACATTCGTATAAATGATCTCATTCCCTCGCCATACATATATATCATCCCTTTCGGTTTGTCTTGATCCGAAACTTGTCAATAAAAATGAGACACAAAAAACGATGGTTCAGGCAGCCTCCTTTTACCTTGAAGCGGGTTTATTGGAGGATAGACTGTTTCTAGTTTAAATGAAGTGGCTCCCCCGTGGATACTCCACAGAGCCAAACAACAAATAAGAAAGGGGCCCCAGATGGAGGAAACCACAAGACAGAGGGAAAAAGCAATAGGAGGGTTAAAAAGAATCTATGGTCAGGAGTATAGTGCACTTTTAATTCGTAGATGACAATTTTCCAGATTCTTTGACGAGGGATGCTTTGGATGCCATAATAGGCGAAGTTTTGAGAGTGGAATTCTTATGGCGCAGGGTTATTATATCTCTCCTGAAGAGGTTCGCGACAAAATAGAAGGTGGAGAACCGCTTCTCCTTTTGGATGTCCGGGAGGCATGGGAATACGCCGTGGCGCATATCCCTGATTCGATTCACATCCCCCTGGGAGAGTTGCCTGTCAGAATCGGCGAGCTGTCTTGCGACGGGGAGATGGTGGTTCTGTGTCACCATGGAATCAGAAGCATGACCGCCCTGGCGTTTCTCGTAAAACAGGGGTTCACACAGATCAAAAACCTGACAGGAGGGATTGATGCCTATGCTCAAATTGATCCAACGATTCCCCGTTACCGGTGATTAAGATGAGACACAAGGAGCAGAAGGTTCAGGTCTTGCCGTAACACAATCCCCCTCCGCCACAGCTCCATCTGCGGCCGATATCTCGAACCGCTGAAAGATTTCTTAAGACGGGTTGGCTCGAACCTTCGGCTGGCGGGAGACTCCCTTTTTCCTATCAGAATCTCTGGGCTATTCTCGCTCAAAGAAATCAAAAATCAAAATGGTAGTCCCAACGGGTTTCGAACCCGTGTTTCCGGCGTGAGAGGCCAGCGTCCTGGGCCACTAGACGATGGGACCCTGTGGAGCATCCTTGCTAAAGGGGCTATGCGACAACTTCAATGTTATATCGAATACGGTCCTCTGCGGAGAACTTCCATCCATATCTTAATTCAAAAATAAGTTCATATTTTCCAATATGTTGCGCTATAAATTGAAAGTAACGCATTCCAGTGTCGGTTACCCGGATATTTTGGGTCCGCACGTAATCATCGTCCATTAACTTTAGAGAAGCGGCATCATAAATAGGCGTCCACCGGCTCCCACGCGTGCGGTCTTCCCATAGCTGAATTTTAAATGCCTCTGCTTTTTTAGTATGGATGGTCTTGCTGTTTTCTTCCATTTTATAGATTCCTCTTACGTGAATTTATATGAAAGTGTTTTCTCTTGTCAACCATCGCATGGCCCGGCCATGCCTATCCTTAAAAGAACGGAGGATTTTCCATCAGGGGAAGTGCCTGGGCCGCAACAAATTAAGGTTCACTCCCAGAAATCCGCCAATGGCGCCTCCGGCAGCAGCACCCAGCAAGAAAGAATCCTTGCCACTTAAATAAAGTGCCAACATCCCCCCTAAAAAACTCCCAATCACCACGAGGAGAAAAAATCGTTGCCCCTCCATCCGCCAAATAATCATTCCCAAGACGCTACCCGCCATCGCCATTCCGAAAATCCAGAGAAGTCCTCCCATAAAATGTCCGATGATCCCTCCACACAATCCGGTCACCGCCATTCCCGGCAATGATTGTAGGCACCACTTTAATATTCCCTTTAGATACATCTTGGGAAGCCACCCAACCAAACCGAAGAAAGACCAAAAAAGAGATTGTTTCTTTAAGACTCTAATGCGGCGAAGCCGCAAAGGGGGCGCGTGGAGCCCCCCCATCTCGCGCGCTGTGCGGGCGGACGTAGCCGTGCGGGAACAAACTCACAGACTCTAAGAGCCAAGACTCCAAAAGCCCTCTTCTCTATAGATGATAATAGTCCCGATACCAGTCCACAAATTTTCTAACGCCTTCTTCAATCGAGGTGGACGGTTTAAAGCCAACTTCCCTCATCAGATCATCGACATCGGCGAAAGTTGCAGGAACATCTCCAGGCTGGATGGGGACAAGCGACTTATCCGCCTTTTTTCCAAGAAATTTCTCCAGGATTTCAATAAGGGATAAAACTGATACCGGGTTGTGGTTCCCAATATTAAAGATACGATAGGGGGCTGCGCTGATCGCGGGGTCAGGGTCTTGTCCATTCCATTGAGAGTTTGGCGAGGGAATCTTTTCAGAAACGCGGATGACCCCTTCAATAATATCATCGATAAAAGTAAAGTCGCGTTGCATCTGGCCATAATTATAGACCTTAATAGGATTCCCCTTTAGGATCGCATCGGTGAAGAGGAAAAGCGCCATATCCGGCCTCCCCCAGGGACCATAAACCGTGAAGAACCGAAGGCCGGTGACTGGAAGACGGTATAAATGTGAATAGGTATGCGCCATCAGCTCATTTGCCTTCTTGGTGGCGGCATACAGGGAGATCGGATGATCCACATTATCATGCACTGAAAATGGCATCTTCGTATTGGCCCCATAGACCGAGCTTGATGAGGCATAGACAAGATGGGCGACTCGGGTGGCGCGGCATCCCTCTAAGATATGGAGAAATCCAACTAAATTGCTTTGGGCATAAACGTATGGATTTTCTATGCTGTAGCGGACACCTGCCTGGGCTGCAAGGTGAAAGACGACATCAAATCGCTCCGATTGGAAAAGGGTGGCGATGGCGTGCCGGTCTACCAGATCAAGTCTGACAAAATGGAATCGGGATTCCTCTTCAAGATGTTTTAGCCGATCTGTTTTTAAGTTCACATCATAATAGGAATTTAAGTTGTCTATTCCGACCACTTCATCGCCACGGGACAACAATCGTTTGGCCAGATGAAAACCGATAAACCCGGCGGAACCGGTCACCAAGATCCTCATGCGAGATTATCCTCCATCCACGACCTGTTAAAAACAGGTTGGTTCATTAGGCATACGCGCACTATTTTTCTGAAAGGCGTTCCGCTTCCACCAGCATTTGATCAAGAAAATCGAGCCCTTTTAACCAGATGCGCGGATTTTTTACGTTCATTCCCATCTTGTCATGAAGGAGTTTTTCGGGAGGGAGAGAGCCTCCGGATGCGAGGAGATCAAGATAGCGGGGGACAAATTCCTCTCCCTCCTGCAGATACTTTTGATAAAGTGACATCACCAGGAGGTGGCCAAACGCATACGCATAGGTATAAAACGGCGTGTGAATAAAATGGGGGATATACATCCACCACCACTTGTAATCATCCGTCAGAATCAGCGAATCCTGGAACATCGGCTTATTGGCCTCCATCCAGAGGGTATTGATTCGGTCAGAGCTTAGCTCTCCTCCCTTCTGTCGCGCTGTGTGTGCCGCCTGTTCAAACCGGCAGAGTGCAACCTGCCGAAATACGGTTCCAAAACTTTCTTCGAGTTTCTCCAGTAGCAAGTGCAAACGCTGTGTCGGCCTATCTTCCTTATTCATGATATGACGAAACACAAGCATTTCCGCGAACACGCTCGCCATCTCTGCGGTGGTAAGAGGAGGTTCAAAGTTAAAATAATTTTGTTCCCGCGCGAGGGATTGATGAATGCCATGTCCCAATTCATGAGCCAACGTCATGACATCTTTAAGGCTTCCAAGATAATTGATGAAAATATAAGGATGGGCGCTTGGAACGGTTCCATGGCTAAAGGCGCCTCCCTGTTTCCCAGGCCGGATGGCAGCATCGATCCACTCTTTTTTGAAGAAAAGAGAGGCTACCTCCCAACATTTGGGTGAAAAATCATAAAATGCCGAGAGAACCATCTCTTTTGCGGTATAAAATGGAATCGGTTCGGAGGGGGGAACAAGGGGGGCATAGCGGTCATAGTCATACAAAAGGTCCAGTTTAAGCCCTTTTTTCTTGAGCCGATAATATCGCGCGACCAGGCTGTAATATCTTTCACAATTCGATAAAAGGGTTTCCACCTCTCCCGACTTGATCTCGTTTAAGAAGTTTCGAGAAGCCATCGGATCAGGAAACTTTCGAAGCCGGTCGTTGCTCGCGTGGTCGGCGATGACCTGGTTGAAGATAAACGTTAAGAGGGATGAACGACGTTTAAAGCCCTCCGTTAACCCTTTTGCCGCGGCTTGACGGGTTGGGCGATCCGCATGGTAGAGGAGGGAGAATGCCTCTTCTTGTGATAAGAGTCTAATCTGCCCATTCGATTTGACAGGATAAAGAATATCACTGACCGTTTCATCGAATAGTCGCACAAAGGCACGGATGCCGGTATTGGCTTTCTCCTCTAATACGTTTTCTTCAGGTTCGGTTAGCCGATGCGGCGCCGCCTCTCGGGTTTTCTTCAGAAAATGGACATCCTTTTCTAAGGTCTTGGCCTCCATCAACGCGTTGGCTTTTGCGTCAGAGAGGGCGCTCCACTCCAACTCAAAAAAAAGCAGATGCCGATGAATTCCACTAAGGCGTTCCCGAACATGTTGCAGGAGCGCTCCATGCCTTGAATCCTGCGTGTCAGCCGAAAAGACCAACTGGGCGTACGATATCACGCGGTCGCCCGCTTCCCATGTTGCCTCCAGCTCTCTGATCGCGGCGGATAATTCTTCTGGCGTTATCTGGCCGGAAGTGATTTGGCCCCGGTATTTTTCCTCAAAACTCTCCGCGCGTTTTAGGGCGTGCAGCAGATCCGCTTCGATTTTAGGATCTGAAACACCCTGGTACAGATCGGCGAGGTTCCATATGGGCAAGTCGGTGTTTTTCATCTGGCCTGATTGTTAGGGATATTTCTTATAAGGATAACATAAAGAGGGGACTCAAACAACGGATTGACCACCTTGTTGGGTTTTAGGTTAAACTGGTCTATAGTAAATGGCGGAGAGCGTTTGTTATGGGCAGTCCCCTTTTTATGGCAGTGGCTTTTGGTCTTGTCGGTTTATGGATTGTCTTGTTGGCCATCCCGGGATTTCGTCGTCCTCCCCCGGGATTCGAACCAAAGGTATGCCCGTTCTGTAAAAAATCGAATCATTACGAAGCGACGCATTGTCAAGAATGTCACCGAGTCTTACTATAGCGGGCAGGTTTTTTGTCATGGGACAGAGAGGAAGAATATGATTCGGCATGAGGGAAGGACTTCCTCCATCATCGTCATCGGAAATGAAATCCTATCCGGCAAGGTAGCAGATAAGAACTCTTTTTATCTCCTGCGTGAGTTGAGAGCGTTAGGGGTAGACGTGCAACGGATTGCCGTTATCCCGGATCGGATCGATGCGATTGCAGAGGAAATCGCCCTCTGTTGGAGGCGTTTTGATCTTGTGTTTACCAGCGGAGGCATCGGCCCGACTCATGACGATGTGACAATGGAAGGAATCGCCGCCGGCGTGAGACGGCCGCTGGCGCATCATCCTGTCCTCGATCAACTCTTAAAAAACATTTATGCCGGCGCATTGAATGCGGCACAGATGAAATTAGCAGACGTTCCGGAAGGGACAGGGCTTATTTCCTCGGGGGGGATTCGCATACCGGTTCTCCATTTTGAGAATATTTATATCTTCCCTGGCATTCCAGATCTGCTCATAAGAAAATTCGAGGCGATTAAAGAACGGTTCCGGGAGCCTCCCTTCCACCTCATCAAAGTTTTCATTTCAAAAGAGGAGCATGTCATTGCGGAAGTTTTAAATGAGATTGTCCGGAAATTTCCTTGCGTGCTTCTCGGATCGTATCCTGCCTTAAACCGGTCTGACTACAAGGTGATTCTTACACTGGAGTCAAAGAATCTCGCCTGGATGGAAGACGCCTTGCAGACGCTTTTATTGCGTTTATCGGAAGATGCGATCTTTAAAATAGAGGAAAACGGGTCGTCCCTGTTACAGGGCTTTTAGAGGGCCCCGCTCAATTAACTCAATCTCGTAGCGGTCGGGGGCTTCAATGAAGGCAAACCGATTTCCAGAGGAAGAAAGGGTAGGCCCTTCGGTAATGGAGACGCCGAGGGATTTTAAATGGAGCAGGGTTGCCTGAAGATCATCCACTTCAAAAGCGAGGTGAACAAGGTCCTCCTGCACCGCCACCGGCCCGCTGGCTGGATATTCGCACAGTTCAATCTCTTCTGCGCTTCCCGGAACCGACAAAAAGGCCAGCTTCGAGCCCCGTGGAGAGGCATGATGCCTGACGATGGTAAGACCCAGTATCTCTGTATAAAAACGGAGCGTCTCTTCAAGATTGGAAACACGAAAGCGGGTATGGAGCAGGCGTTTAATCATTTATTTTGATTTAAGCTTGATGGACGCCTGCATCAGGCTATCGGCCTGTTCCGGATAGAAACCGTCATAACCGTTTCGTTCGGTCAGTTCCAAAACGCTAAAGGCGACTCCATCGCGCACCTCGGACGCTGTAAAGATCTGTCGAAGACGGGTGCCGCGATTTCCGACAATCATCCCGGAAAACTCAACACCGCCTTGTTGCAGGATGTCAACTGACCGCTCGATATCCTCCACCCGGACGGCGGCATGGTGCAATACCTGGTCGCCAAATTTTCCGACCCATTGGGGGATAATGCTCATCTTGCCTCGTTCATCATCGTATGCCTGATCGATAAATAGGGCAGGGAACCCTGCCCTCCTGAAGACTTTCGCCCACCATCCCTGTTCAGGATATTCTATAATTTCATCCTGATAGAGATAGCCTCTTTTTAAAAACTCTTCCGCGCGATGATCAATATGAAGACAACGTATGGTGATGTGATCGATGATGAACGGCCAGCCTTGCCGCTCACATTCTTTAATATACGCCCGGGCTGCCTCGTTCTCCTTAAAATAGGAGTCAACCAGATCGCGAATGACCGGATCCCCATAAATAGGAAGCATTTCAACCTCCAACGTGTATTATACGGGGAGACAAAAACCATGTAAAGCGACTTGCCCGTTACTGTATCGACAACAATGGTGCCGTGGCGTAGAGCGCATTTATTCCTCGTCTGTCTTTCTGCCGAAAATAGGGTTTATCTGGGCAATGAGCATAGAGAGGTCCTTTGCGATAAATGGCTGGACATCGCGCGTCTCTCGGAGCGCTGGCAGAAACTTCAGCGAGACAAGGAGCCGAACACTCGCTGATATGAAAAATAAAAGTTGGAGATTGGAAATCAGTTGGACAGAAATGTCCGCCAGATGAATTTCAGAGGGGAGGTATCTACTTAAGAAGCCTCCAAGTGTTGCCCCAAGAAGGATACCGAGCGCGTTTGCCGAATTATAAATCGCAACGCATTGCGCCCGCTTGGGGGGAGAGACGGTGTCAAATACAAAGTTTCCCATGGAAAGGGTAAACCCAGCCCAAACAATGCCCGCGAAAAATTGAATGGCAATGGTTGTATAAAGGTCTTTTGCAAAAAACCAGAAGATCGGAATAATGGTTAGAAGTAAGCCGGTTATGGTCAAAATTTTCTTGTTTCCGAATCGGTCGCCAAAACGCCCCCAGAGTTGCAGCGTCAGAAACTGGGCCAGGACAACAGCCGCCGAGGCAAGCATGAATTGAAGATAGCTAAACTTTAAATCACGCAGCAGGTATGGTGTTATAAACGGACCGGATATCATCACCGAAAAATGCATAAGGGCTGTGTACGTGACAAACTTTCCGAAATTGGTTTCCCTCCCGTGGCGGATAAATTGCCATAAGGAAAAATCGTCTTCCGGTCGTGGCGTATATTTTGGCTCTGTCATTTGTGAGATATAAGATGCCGATATGAATCGGGCCACAACAGCCGTTAGGAAAATAACGCCAAATCCAAGCGCGACGTTATCCATCCGCGCAGTCTGGTGCAGGATGATTCCGGCGACGCAAATCGCGCCAAAGTTCGCAACGCTCATCCAACGATTCCGTGTTCCGAAATAGGCGCCCCGTTGATTCGGGTTGACTAAGTCCCCCATTAAGCTATTCCATGGGGGGTTGGCAAGGCCGCCAAATACATGGTAGGCAATGACCGATCCCATCAGACATAGGAGGCCGTACTCTTTAGAAAACAGAGGAATCGCAAGGATCATGAGCCCTGTTGCCGCCTGGCCCGTCACCCCCAAAAGAATGATTGTTTTTCGCCTGTTGAGGAAATTGAGAATCGATACAGAAAAAAATTGGAACAGGGCGCCCAGGAACTGTGGCAATGAAGCGATAAGGGCGATCTGGGGATGAGTTGCCGATAGGTAAACGGCGTAGGCCCCAATATAGTTTTCCCCAAATCCGGTCATCAGGGCGTAGAAAACGCCATCACCAATGGCGAAACGAAGGCTTCTTGATGCCTGGGATTCGGTTAGGTTGCTAAACGGTGGGTGTTCATCTCCAATTTTATTGGTTGTCTCTGGGGGAACTGTCACGGCGTTGATCTTGTTTTTATCGCCTGAAGACATCGTTCGACCGCCTTCTTTCCGTCAGAGAGAATCGATTTCCCATCTCCGACCAGAACGGCATCAAAAGAATAGTCAAGAAGCCTCAACAATCCTTCTCCTGCCTTTTTGACATCGGCGAACTTATTATTCGGCAGGAGGTTAAGTCCCCCATCCGGCTTCCCAATAAGTGCGTCTCCCAGTATAAAAATGCCGCCATGCTGATTGAGGTAGAGCGCCGACTCGCCTGGAGATTTGCCATCAGGTATGGAAACAACTTTTAGGCCCCCAGGCAAGATGTTACCATCGTTAAACGTATGGTCTATGGTGGCCGATACCATTCCAGAGACGTCCATAAATGGGGCCCAAATCTTACAGCAAAACAGGGAGCGATATTCCATGGAATTTCGAACATGATCCCGGTTGGTCAAAACAATCATATCAATGCCGGTAACGGAGAGGTCTTGTTGATCTTCAAGAGAAATGGGAGGTGGGTCAATTAAGAGACGTTCGCCTCCTTGTGCTACCAGGTGCCCGTTAAAATAGATCCCTTTTTCTTCTGAATACCACGACCAGGTATAAATGCCAGGGAAGATCTGCTCCACTTAAACACCTCCAGTCACTTAGAAAGAGCCAATTATATCATGAAAGGAGACAACTATAGTGATCATTACTTTCTGATTTTAGCATAGAGTTTGTGAGTTTATTCCCACGCGAAGCGAGGGCGCTTCTGATTGCGCATGGCAAGGCGCGGGGGTGAACAATATCTGGGAGTGTATCTGGTATACACGACCAGATATTGGGGGCCCCGTAACGCAGCCAGGCACGATCAGGGGCGGACGTAGCCGTGCGGGAATAAACTCACAAACTCATAGACACTAAAAATAGCCGTCAGAGGTTTCTTCCAGTTTTTCGGAAGATTTTTCCAAGAGTCTATCTGCCGCGTTCTCGGAACCATGGGTCCGAGATACTCGAAAACCCTCACAATATATTTATTTTGACAAATTTCGCTTTAGTTTAGTACAATAAACCCCTTAAATTTTTGAAGAATTCAACCGAAAAGACAGTGAGGGCCGATCATCTCTTTCGGTAGGCCCGGATTTCTATCAAGCGAGGAGGGGTACGTTATCTATGTGGGGGGATTGTTTAGATAGAAGATGAGTATCCTTTCTGTCGCCATCGTCGTTATCGTCCTTTTTTTAATCGCCTATCGGATATATGGACGTATTCTAAAGAGGGAGTTTCATATTGACAACCAGACGCCCACCCCCGCGTGCATTGTCAATGATGGTGTCGATTATGTCCCGACAAAACTCCCGATCCTCTTTGCCCAGCATTTTTCATCGATTGCGGCCGCAGGGCCGATTGTCGGCCCGATCCTCGCCGGCCTCTGGTATGGTTGGCTGCCAGCCCTTCTCTGGATTGTTCTTGGGAACATCTTTATCGGCGCCACCCATGATTTTTCCAGCCTGGTCGTTTCAATCCGTCATAAGGCAAGATCGATTGCGGAGGTGATAAAAGAAGAAATGAGCCAAAGGGCTTATCTCCTCTTCCTCCTTTTTATATGGTTTTCTCTTGTTTATGTGATTGTTGCGTTCACCGATTTAACCGCTTCTATTTTTATCGTCGAAGGTTTTGGAGGAGGGGTGGCCAGTTCCTCCTTTTTATATCTATTTTTGGCTGTTTTCCTGGGACTGGCGATTACCCGATGGCGTATTCCTCTTTGGACTGCAACGATTGTAGCCCTTCCTCTCCTCCTGATGGTTATATGGGGGGGACAAAAAATTCCGCTTGTTCTGCCTCATTGGGTTACTTCAAATCCGGCAAAGCTCTGGAACATTATTATCTTGTCTTACGCCTTCCTGGCCTCTGTTCTGCCCTTATGGATGCTCCTTCAGCCGCGTGGCTACCTGGGGGGATATTTCCTCTATGCCACATTGTTTATCGGACTAATTGGATTATTTTTTGGCGGCTATAAAATAGCGTACCCTGCCTTTATTGGATTTGAAAATCCAAAAGGGGATCCCCTTTTCCCCATTTTATTTATTACGGTGGCCTGCGGCGCCTGTTCTGGATTTCATGGATTGGTTTGTAGCGGAACATCTTCAAAGCAATTGGAGAAAGAGGGGCATAGCCATCCTGTCGGTTATGGGGGAATGTTATTAGAAGGTCTAATCGCCGTCACCGCGCTGGCAACCATTATGATGTTTCCCCTGGGAGATCCGGGATTAAAGAAAAGTCCCAGCGAGATATATGCAAACGGACTGGCGCGTTTCGCGAATGTGATCGGTGTTCCGATGGAGGTTGCGGTTCAATTTGGCCTTTTGGCTTTCGCAACATTTGTCTACGATACGCTTGATGTTGCCACGCGGTTGGGAAGGTATATTTTTCAGGAGTTGACCGGATGGCATAGTCAAAAGGGGAGGATTGGCGCAACGCTTGCCACATTGGCGCTGCCACTCTTTTTCCTGATGACCACCAAGGAGGCGGCCTATATCACCTTTTGGCCTATTTTTGGGGCGAGCAATCAACTCCTTGCAGCGCTAAGTTTATTGGGAATTTCTGTCTGGCTCCTAAAAACGGATCGCAACCCCCTCTATACATTTATCCCGATGTTATTCGTCCTTTTCATGACATTATGGGCGTTAGGGTTCTTTCTTAAACCATGGTTTCACGGTTCCCAGGGCTTCCAACAGAATGTAATCATGTTTGTGGCGCTCATCCTCATTGGAATTGCCTCTTTTCTTGTGGTTGAGGCGATCCAGATTGTCGTTCGTCAAAAAACCCTAAAAAAACCTGCGCTCTCTTCTATTGAACAACTTGAAGACAGCGGGGGATGAACCACTTGAGAGAAAACATCGTTTACACTACAATCAACGAGGGTGTTTTTAAATATAAGGAGATCGTTTATGAAAACGGGTACTCACCCAGAATATAAAGAAGTTGAAATTGCCTGCGCGTGCGGTGCAACGCTGGCCTCGAAATCAACCAGAAGTGATATACGTCTTGAAATCTGTTCCTCCTGCCATCCTTTCTTTACCGGCACGCAGAAAATCATTGACACAGAAGGCCGCGTTGAGCGGTTTATGAAGAAGTATGGAAAGAAATAGCGCCACCTCCATTAACCTAAAAGGCCTGCCATCCGGCAGGCTTTTTGTTTCCCTGTCGAACAGGTTTCTGGAAAACGTATATGATGGGAGGGTGCTAACAGATTAAGGGCACTTCTAAAAACCTCTGGTTTGTCATTCCCGCGGAAGCGGGAATCCAGTGTTTTCAATAAGCTCTGGTTCCCCGCCTTCGCGGGGATGACGTTATTTGAGGTGCCCTTAAGAATCGTTTCTTGTCTATTTAAGCCCGGGGACTTATTGTGACCACATTAAAAGAAGAGATCCTTATCTTGAAATTAGATGAGATGGCGAACAAGTATCAATCCCTCACGGAACAGCTTTCCGATCCAAAGGCATTCTCGCATTCTTCGGACCGGGTCCGCCTCGCAAAAGAGAGGAGCGACTGTGAGGAAATTGTCGGTCACTATGACACCTATAAGACGCTGTTAAAACAGCTCTCCGAAACCGATGCCGTCCTTAACGATGGATCGGCAGAACCGGAGCTAAAGGAATTGGCCCAATCAGAGCGGTTTGATCTTCAACAAAAGATAGCGACATTGGAATCAACCCTTCGATCCCTTTTAATAACGGCCCATCCTTTGGATAATCGGAATCTCTTATTGGAGATTCGCGCCGGAACAGGCGGCCGCGAGGCCGCTCTTTTCGCGGCAGACCTCCTGCGCATGTATACAAAATATGCCGAAAAAAAAGGCTGGAAGGTGGAGATCCTCTCCACCAGCGAGACTGAAATCGGAGGACTGAAAGAAATCGTGGTCTCAATTATGGGCAAAGCGGCCTATCGCCATCTTAAGTTTGAGAGCGGGGTTCATCGGGTACAGCGGGTTCCAGAAACAGAGGCGAGCGGCCGGATTCACACCTCTACGGTGACCGTCGCTGTCATACCGGAAGCGGAAGAGGTTGACATCCAGATCGATCAGAAAGACCTGCGCATCGACACCTTTTGCTCATCCGGGGCAGGGGGGCAAAGCGTGAATACGACCTACTCCGCCGTCCGAATCACCCATATTCCAACGGGCTTGGTTGTGAGTTGCCAGGATGAGCGTTCCCAATTAAAAAACAGGAATAAGGCCATGCGGGTTCTCCGTTCCAGGCTGCTTGAAATCGAAAAGGAGAAACAAGAGGCGGAAATCTCCCAAAACAGGAGGTCTCAAGTCGGCACCGGAGACCGAAGCGAGAAAATACGAACGTATAACTTTAAGGAAAACAGGGCAACCGATCATAGAATCAACATTTCTGTCTACCAACTGGATCAGGTGCTTGAGGGAGAACTGGATGAATTTATTCAGGCATTAATTACCCAAAATGAGATGATAAAGATGCAGAAGGAAACCTAACAGACCATTTAAAGATATGGCAAATCCAAAAACCATCTCCCTCTTACTTAATGAAGGCACTTCTCTCCTTCGAGAAAAGAATCTCGAAAACCCTCGTCTGGAGGCAGAACTCCTCCTTTGCGCAACCCTCTCTTTACGCAGGATTGACTTAATGTTGCACAAAAATGATGATGTTTTACCGAAGAAAGAAGGGGTCTTTTTGGGCTATCTGAAGCGGCGCGCGCAACGGGAACCGCTCCAATATATTACGGGAGAGGTGGAATTTTACGGCCTAAAACTTTTTTCTGAACGTGGGGTTTTCATCCCGAGGCCGGAGACGGAGCTGATGGTTGAAGAGGCAAAGAGCATCAGGCCAACTCCCCATACGATTCTTGATCTATGTACGGGGAGCGGGGCGCTTGCCGTCGCCCTGGCAACCTGTTTCCCGTCCGCGCAGATCACGGCAATCGACTGTTGCGAAAAGGCGTTATCTCTTGCCCGATTAAACGCCAGAAGGCATCAATGCGCGTCGCGGTTCACATTTTTACAGGGAGACCTTTTTAAACCGCTTGAATCTATCGCGGCGAAGCCGCAAGATGGACAGGCTGTTAAAAAAGTTCCAGATGCAAGGCCGCAGGGACCGAGGAGACCGCAACGTACTTTAAAGGTATGTGAGGATCTCCGAGGGACCGAGAACGAAGCAGATGGACTTTTGGAACAGCCTGCCAGGGAATTTGATCTGATTGTCTGCAATCCTCCCTATGTTCCCGAAGAGGACCGGCCTTATCTTCAACCAGAGGTTCGAGATTATGAGCCTGCAGTTGCCCTTTTTGCTAAAAAGGGAGAATTTTATCGCAGGATTCTTCGTGCGGCGCCCTCGTATCTTTCGTCGAGAGGATCTATGTTGCTGGAATTGGGAGATGGCCAAGCCGTCTGGTTTAAAGACTTCGTTGAGAAAGAGACCGTATTTAAGGCGTCCACCCTCCCGGATTTTTCTGGAATAGAGCGGGTTGCCCTATTGCGCAAGGCGGAGGGGATCAACCTTGGATAAGATGGTCATTTCTGGAGGATTACCGCTCATCGGCGATATTCATGTCAGTGGCGCTAAAAATGCGGCCCTTCCTATTTTGGCTGCAACCCTTCTCTCTAAAGAGGCCCATACCCTTTATGGTGTTCCAACCCTCATGGATGTCGAAACCATTCAACAGCTTTTGCGTCGTATGGGGGCCGACATTCAGGAAGAGGGGGATGCCTGTTCTATCCAGATCAAAGAGATTAAAAGTTGTGAAGCCCCTTACGAGTCGGTTAAAACCATGCGTGCCGCCATTTTGGTTCTTGGCCCCTTGTTGGCCCGATGCGGAGAGGCCCATGTCTCTCTCCCGGGAGGTTGCGCCATCGGGCCTCGGCCTATTCAGATGCACTTATCGGGACTTGAGAAGATGGGCGCTACGATTTCAATCGAACATGGTTTTATTCATGCCAAGGCACGCCGCTTATCGGGAACCCATCTCTATTTCGATCTGCCCACGGTGACCGGAACGGAAAATCTGATGTCGGCAGCGGTGTTGGCGGAAGGGGTGACTGTTTTGGATAACGCGGCGTGTGAGCCGGAGGTGGTTGATCTGGCGCAATTTCTGAACGCATGCGGCGCAAAAATTCACGGCGCGGGCACAGAGCGGATTACCGTAACGGGCGTCCCTTCTCTTGGCGGGGGATCACACAGGGTCATGCCCGACCGGATCGAGGCGGGAACCTTTATGGTGGCGGCCGCCATTACACGAGGGGAGATGGCCATTCGGGGATGCAACCCGGCCCATCTTGTCAGCCTGATCGATAAATTGCAGGATACAGGCGCAACCGTGATTGAAGATAAAGATCTTCTGGTTGTAAAAGGGGCGCCCGCACATAAAAAAATCCGAGCCGTTGATATCAAAACCCTCCCTTATCCCGGATTTCCAACCGATATGCAGGCGCAGATGATGGCCCTGATGGCCGTATCAGACGGCCTCTCCGTGATTACGGAAACGATCTTTGAAGGACGGTTCAATCATGTTGCGGAACTCCGCCGGATGGGGGCGGAGATTCGGCTCGAAGGGAGGCACGCCTTCGTCAAAGGCGCCTCCTGTCTGTCCGGGGCCCCCGTGATGGCCTCTGATCTTAGGGCCAGCGCATCATTGATCCTGGCGGGCCTTGTTGCCCAAGGGGAGACGGAGATTTCCAGAATTTATCACCTCGATCGGGGGTACGCAAAGATTGAGGAGAAACTCTCCAAGGTTGGGGCGTCCATTCAGCGTGTGAAAGGGGTGATATAAATGTCAGCCTTGGTGGTGGCCTTATCGAAAGGGAGGCTCTTTCATCCCGCAATCGCGCTTCTGAAAAAATTAGGGATTGCGCCGGCAGGACTTTTTTACGAGAGTCGTCTTCTCACATTTGATGTTCCTGAATCTGACTTAAAAATTGTCCTGGTTAGGGCGACCGACGTGCCGACCTATGTTGAATACGGGGCCGCCGATCTGGGGATTGTTGGGTCGGATCTCTTACTGGAACAGATGCGGGATGTCTATGAGCCGGTTGATCTGATGTTTGGTCAATGCGCCATCGTCCTTGCGCAACCGATACAAAATGGGAGCCGTCCCTGCCTAAAATTGCGGGTTGCGACAAAATATCCCAATATTACGGAAAGCTACTTTAGCAAAAAAGGGATTCCGATAGAAATTGTAAAACTGTACGGCTCGGTCGAGTTGGCGCCCTCCGTCGGTTTGGCAGAACAGATTGTTGATCTCTCCTCAAGCGGCGAAACGCTGCGGGTGCATCACCTTGCGGTTGTCGAAGAAATTGTAAGATGCAGCGCGCGCTTAATCGTAAATCGCGCCAGTTTGAAGCTGAAATATCCAGCCATACAAAAAATGATTGAGGCGATCAAGGCGGCATAAATCGTATGAAACCGATCCATCTTAAAGATCCAACATTTCGGTCGGTCTATCAAAAGATCGTCCATCGGCTTGACCTCGGCAATGTCCCGATTGATGCGACCGTGCGGAAGATATTGCATGATGTCAAAAAGAGCGGCGATGCGGCCGTGATAAAATACACGGAGAAGTTTGATCGCTTAAAATTAACAGCAGCCGAACTGCGCGTTCGGCCGGAAGAGATAAAACAGGCGTACCAGGTGGCCGATCCGGCCGTTGTCGAAAGTCTGAAATATGCCGCGGGACGCATTGCCGCCTTTCATGAGAGGCAGAAAAAAGAGGGGTGGTTCATTCAGGAGGAGGGGGTCTACCTGGCGCAGCGTGTTCATCCGATCGAACGGGTCGGTCTTTATGTGCCAGGCGGCAAGGCGGCCTATCCCTCTTCAGTATTGATGAACGCCATCCCGGCAAGGGTCGCCGGCGTGACGAGGCTTATCATCTGTTCCCCCGCACCGGGAGGGGTTCAAAACCCCTATCTCCTTATTGCGGCCGATATCGTTGGGGTGGACGAAATATACCGCGTCGGCGGGGCGCAGGCTATTGGCGCGCTTGCCTATGGAACAGCCACCCTTCCAAAGGTTGATAAAGTTGTCGGGCCTGGCAACCAATATGTGGCCACCGCGAAAAGACTGGTGTACGGCATGGTTGATATCGACATGGTCGCGGGTCCCAGCGAGCTTTTAATTATTGCCGATAACACGGCCAATCCAACGTATGTCGCGTCAGACCTGTTGTCACAGGCGGAGCATGACGAAGAGGCGGTCGTGATCTTTTTGGCGACGTCCGAAAAATTGGCCAAGGACGTAGAGCGACAGATGCGTGCGCAGCTTGCCAGGCTCCCCAGAAAGAAAATCGTGACCGCCTCCCTTCAAAATCATGGGGTGACCTTCATCGTGCCCGATTTAAAACAAGCGGTCGCGATGGCCAACGAAATTGCGCCGGAACATCTGTCGCTCTTTGTGAAAGACCCTTTTTCGCTCCTTCCTGGAATTGTCCATGCCGGCTCTGTCTTTCTTGGCGAAATGACGCCTCAAGCGTTGGGGGACTACATCGCGGGCCCGAACCATGTCCTTCCAACCGGGGGAACCGCCCGATTCTTCTCCCCCCTTTCGGTGGATGATTTCGTTAAGAAAAGCAGCGTTATTTCGTATACGAAGGAGGCCCTTAAGAAGGGGGGGGCTCATCTCGTTCGGATCGCCGAAGCGGAAGGATTGCAGGCGCATGCCAATATGGTCAAGGTGAGGATGACGGAAGATGCGTAAGGGAATGGTAAAACGCCGGACGAAGGAGACAGATATTCAAATCACCATCGGTTTAGACGGGAAGGGCGAGCATCAGATTGACACCCCGTTTCCGTTTCTAAACCACATGCTTTCTTCTTTCTCTAAACATGGATTTTTTGATCTTGCGGTCAAGGCCGCCGGAGATACAGACGTCGATGATCACCATACGGTGGAAGACATTGGAATTGTCCTGGGAGAAGCGATCTTAAAAAGCGTCGGGGAGAAACAGGGAATCCGCCGTTTTGGCTATGCCGTCATCCCGCTCGATGAAGCGCTCGCCCAGGTTACGGTTGATCTTTCCGGACGGCCTTATCTTGTTTATCATGTTCCCATGGCACGGAGAAAAATCAAGGAGTTTGACGCCGATTTAATGGAGCATTTTTTCCGGTCTCTCACCGATCATAGTCGAATGACCCTACATATTAATCTCCTGCATGGGAAAGACCCGCATCATATTCTGGAGGCTATTTTTAAGGGGTTTGGAAGGGCGCTTGACATGGCCGTTCAGAGGGATCCCAGACAAAAGGGAGTGGCATCCACCAAAGGGAAGCTGTGATGAAGATTGTGATTGTGGATTACGGATCGGGCAATCTTCGGAGCGTGCAAAGGGGATTCGATCGGGCAGGATACCCTGCCACCATCAGCAACCGTCCCCTCGACATTGCCGATGCGAGCCATCTGGTTGTCCCAGGCGTGGGCGCCTTCCCCGACTGCATGAAACAGCTTCAGGCCTTTCATCTCCTTAAGCCGATCACCGAGGCGATCAAAACCGGAAAACCGTATCTTGGAATCTGCCTGGGGTTCCAGATTCTTTTTGCCGAGGGGGAGGAGTTTGGATGCCACCCGGGTCTTGATATTATCCCAGGAAAAGTCGTTCGCTTTCCGGAAAAGGGGATGAAAGTTCCCCATATGGGGTGGAACCAGATTCAAATTGAAAAGCAAACCCCCTTTCTGGAAGGCATCCCCGACGGGTCTTATTTTTATTTCGTCCACTCTTATTATCCCCTTTTGGATGAAAAAGCGTGGGTCGCAACCACCACAGAGCATGGGATTTTGTTCCCCTCCTCTATTGCGCGGGATCATATTTTCGCCTGCCAATTCCATCCGGAGAAAAGTCAACAGGTGGGGATCAAACTGCTCTGTAATTTTGCCGGAATGAAAGGGTAGCATGATTTTAATTCCCGCGATCGACATTAAAGGAGGGCGTTGTGTCCGTCTCCTCCAGGGGGACATGAATTCAGAAACGGTTTACGCTGAAGACCCGCTTTCTGTGGCGAGGGCATGGGAGCGGCAAGGGGCCCAGGCGCTTCACATCGTGGACTTAGACGGCGCAGTCATGGGGAAACCAGTTCATGATTCATTGATCGGAGAAATCATTCAGGGAGTTGGAATACCGGTGCAGATCGGGGGGGGGATTCGGAGCCTCGCTTGGGTCGAAAACTATCTTAGGGCGGGGGCAGCCTATGTGATCCTGGGAACGTCTGCCTTGGAAAATATCGCCTTGGTCAAAGAGGCGTCGCATCAATTCCCAGGTAAAGTCATCGTCGGCATTGACTCTAAAAAAGGGGCGGTGGCGATCTCCGGATGGATAACACTCTCCACGCAATCGGTGACCGAAATTGCGTTGCGCCTTTGCGACATCGGCGTTGCGGCGATTATTCTGACCGACATTGAAAAAGACGGGATGCTGTCCGGCCCCAATATGACGCTCTTTGAAGATATCGCCCTGCGCGTTAAAATTCCGATGATTGCATCGGGAGGGATTACCACCCTTGATCAGATACAACAGATTTCAAAGATTCCCGGCATGATCGGGGCCATTGTTGGTAAAGCGCTCTATACTGGCGCGATTTTGCTGCCCGAAGCCCTCGCCCTTCTGAATCCTTCTAAAAAAAGGGAGGCGGATATGGGGATTAGGCCTGTGGGGTAGGGGACATGCTTGCAAAACGAATTATTCCTTGTCTTGATGTAAAAAACGGGCGGGTGGTTAAAGGGGTGGGGTTTGTCAATTTAAAAGATGCGGGAGATCCCGTTGAGATTGCGGCCTGTTATGAAAAACAAGGGGCGGATGAGATTTGTTTTCTCGATATTACCGCCTCGTCGGAAGGTCGGGATATTCTCCTTAATATTGTTCAACGAACGGCAGATGAGGTTTCTATGCCGCTGACCGTCGGCGGAGGGGTCCGAACCCTCGAAGACGTCAGGAAACTTCTGTCCGCCGGGGCGGATAAAGTGTCTATCAAC
This sequence comes from uncultured Nitrospirota bacterium, assembly GCA_964373895.1. GTDB lineage: Bacteria > Nitrospirota > Nitrospiria > SBBL01 > SBBT01 > SBBT01. The sequence goes on along the minus strand of CAYJWQ010000001.1, from coordinate 9,622 downwards.
ACCGCCGCGGTTGAAAACTCCGAGTTCGTCCGGGCGGCAGTGCTTCAGTTTGGAAGCTCCACCATCGTCGTCGCTATTGACGCAAAAAAAATGGCGCATAAAAAAGAGTCGGCGTGGGAGGTCTACACCTACGGCGGCAGAAAAGCGACGGGGATTGACGCCACCCTTTGGGCAAAAAAGATGGAAGCCCTTGGCGCGGGGGAGATTCTATTGACCAGCATCGATCGAGATGGAAGCACGAAAGGATATGATCTTGAGTTAACGAGAAACATCTCTTTGTCGGTGGGTATCCCCGTTATTGCGTCAGGCGGCGCGGGCACGCTCTCCCATTTATATGAAGGGATTACCACCGGCAAGGCTGACGCCGTGCTTGCCGCATCTATCTTTCATTACCAAACCTACTCTATTCAACAGGCGAAAGAGTTTCTTGCTGAAAAAGGAGTTTCGGTACGAATATCATGAAGCTGGATCACATAAAATTTCTAAGGGGCCTCATTCCCGCCATTATTCAAGACGATGAGAACCAAGAGATTCTGATGCTGGCCTATATGAATAAAGAATCTCTTCAAAAGACCCTTCAGACGGGAGAGACCTATTTTTTTAGCCGCTCGCGCGGGAAATTATGGAAAAAAGGGGAGACCTCCGGGCATATTCAAAAGGTGAAGGCCATCTATATCGATTGCGACTCTGATACCCTTTTAATTAAGGTAGACCAGGTGGATGCGGCTTGTCATACGGGCGAACGCTCCTGTTTTTTTAAGCCCATCACCAAAAATCGTGCAACGGTCAGCGCCTCTCCACAGAACGCCAGGGCACTTTCTTTAAAGACGGTGTTCGACACCCTTTATAAAACGATCTCTGATCGAAAGGCGCGTCCCTCTGCGAAATCTTATACCAGTGCCCTGTTTCAAGGCGGATTGGACCTGATCTTAAAAAAGGTGGGGGAGGAGGCGGGAGAATTTATTATCAGCGCGAAAAATAAGCGCAAATCTGCGATCGTTCATGAAACGGCCGATCTGCTCTATCATCTTCTGGTCGCCTTAAATTTCCATAAAATCCCAATGGCGACCATAGAAGAGGAGCTTGCGCGAAGGATGGCGCAATCGGGTCTTTCTGAAAAGGCGCGTCGCAAAGTCAAATAAAGGAGGAGACAATGGAATCAGTTCACCCTGAAGAAGATTGTCTATTCTGCAAAATCGCGGACAAGAAGCTGCCTGTGGGAATTGTGTATGAAGACGCGTTCGCCATCGCCATCGAAGATCTCCATCCTCAGGCGCCCGTCCATATTTTAATCATCCCTAAAAAACATATTTCCGGGCCGTTAGACCTGGAGGGGGAGGATGAGGCGTATGTCGGGCATCTCTTCTCTCTTTCTCCTAAACTCGCGCGGGAGAAGGGGATTGAGGAGTCGGGATTTCGAACCGTCGTCAATTCAGGCAAATGGGGCGGGCAGACCGTTCCCCATTTGCACATCCACCTGCTCGGTGGGCGCCCCTTTTATTGGCCGCCGGGGTAGGCGATGCTAACGGCAGTCGCGTGGGAGAATGGGGTTGTTCGGCTTCTGGATCAGAGGAGGCTCCCTTCAGAAATCGTTTATGTCGACTGCAAGGATAGTGAGACCGTCGCCCGCGGGATCCGCGAGCTCTGGGTTCGCGGGGCGCCTGCTATCGGAATTGCCGCCGCATATGGCGTTGCCCTTGCGGCAGAGAAAATATCGGCCAGATCCTTCGACGATTTCTACCAACAGCTCCAATTAGCCTGCGATCATCTGGCGGCTACGCGGCCAACCGCGGTCAGTCTCTTTAAAGATATTGAACGAATGAAAGAGACTGCCTGTGCCCACCGCCATCAGGAACGGGCCGTTTTAAAGAAGCTGTTGCTTGCCGAGGCCGATGCAATTCTACGAGAAGATATTGAAATGAACCGCGCTATTGGAAAGTTCGGCGCGTCATTGATTCAAAAAGGAGACCGCATTTTCACTTATTGCAACACGGGATCGCTTGCGACGGGAGGCTATGGAACGGCGCTTGGCATCATCCGAAGGGCCTGGGAAGAAGACAAACAGATCAGCGTGGTCGTCGCCGAATCCCGGCCGGTTCTTCAGGGGGCAAGGCTTACAACATCGGAGTTAATGCATGATCAAATTCCGGCAACCCTGATTACCGACAACATGGCCGGCTTCTTTATGAAACAGGGAAAAATCGAGCGATGCTTTGTCGGGGCGGATCGCATCGCAAAAAATGGCGATACCGCCAATAAAATCGGCACCTACAGCATGGCGGTTTTGGCCAAAGCGCATCAGATTCCTTTTTATGTGGCCGCGACAACCTCAACGATCGATTTTAGCGTCAGTTCAGGAGATAACATTCCAATTGAGGAGAGAAATCCGATCGAGGTGACCCATATTGCAGGAGTCCAGATTGCCGCCAGCGGCATTCATGTTGAAAATCCCGCCTTTGATATAACACCCGCGAAATATATCACCGCCATTATTACCGAAAAAGGCATTTTTAAACCAGAAGAAATTGGGCAATTTTCAGTAGATTGTTGAAAAACGGTAAGGTAGACATGGTTCTTATAATATGGGGTCAAATCTTTACTCTTGACTTTTAAGGTGTTTGCGTAAGTATGGGCAGGTGATCAATACACCGATAGATGAGGTGTATGAGGAAGTTGTTTCGGCACACGGAGTAAATCATCTTAACTCAAGAGTAAAGATTTGACCCCTTTTGCTCTTACAACTAACGGTTGGGTCAACATCGGTTTCCTCCTGTTTTATTTTCCTGCCACGATTATGCCCAACAGTCCATTCAAATTTTCAAAGAACCTTTTTTTTGCTGAACCGATAAGAATTCAAAAACAGCAGTGGTCAGGATGTGCTTGTCAGTCAATGGGAAAACGGAACCCTATCGGACTAACGCACGGGGTTTTCAGGTCCCCGACCGCGGAAGGCCTCCAGGAAATCCAAGACTTTTTCTTTGTCGAATTGTTTGAGGCGCAACAGGGCGCGCCATGCGGTGAGGATAACGGGGTGCCCCTTATCCTTGCGGCCTACCAGCACGACCCCGTCCCACTGGCCAATGTAAGGTTTTGATAGCAAGATCAGTTCGTCCGTTTGCGATGCCGACAGAGCGGAACGATCAAAATAGATAACAATATTGCCATGCTCGAGATTATGCACCAAAAGCTCCGGTTGGACTTCCCCGGTTTCATAAATGCCTGGGGATGCCCACCGGCCATAATGGGAACCTGATGTGGGCGGATCGGTCTTGTATGTGACGCGCACCCCCTCGGCGACATGGGTGTCTCCCTCGTGTTCAAACAGTTCGACACCCTCCGGAATTTTTATCCTGGGGCGATTAACCGGTAATGGGTTGGCCGTCTGGGCGTCTATATCTTTTGTCATCTTTTGTTCGGCAGAACGATCTTTATTCCTGATGCCGAGTGTGATAGCGATCACAAGAAGAGATAACCCTACGCCGATAAGAACCCATTTCAGCCGCTTCGATCCGCCATTTTTTTTAGGGTGATTATTTTCTCCCTCTGACTTTTTCATGATTGTATCTCCCTTTATGTTTTATGGATAAAGATCTTGAAAGTCGCTAAGTAATGGAAAGCGTTTTAGTCCTGCGTGAGAATTATAGCCGCCAGGCCCGTTTTTATGAAAAAGGAATTTTATCCCAAACCTGTCTGCGGCGCATAAAACTTCTTCATTGTCGTCAATAAGCAGGACCCGCTCTTTGTTGAATTTGAGCCTCTGTTCGACCTCTCTCCAAAATTCAATTGCCTCTTTCGGTACGCCGATATCGCTGGAGCTGATCATGGTAGAAAAGTAAGGAATCAGGGGGGTCTTGCGGAGTTTGATCTGCATGGTTTTGGGATGGGCATTGGTTACAAGGACGATCGTTTTTTTCTGACGTTGAAGAAATTGAAGAAATAATTCCACGCCAGGATATACCCTTACGAGATCGCAAATCTCTTCTTTCATTGCAACAATATCAAGCTTAAGCCGGGTCGACCAGTAATCAACGTCGGTCCAGTTCAACGTCCGCTCTTCCGCCTTATAGGCGGAAAGGAGCCGCTTTTTTGCCTCATTAATCGGAAGATCGTTTTTTGCCGCGAATCGGGTTGGAACAAACTCTTCCCAAAAATAATCGTCGAAATATTTATCCAGAAGGGTTCCATCCATATCAAGCAGAACGAAATCAATGTCGGACCAGGAGATCATTTACTCCTTTTTTATGCCGGCGGCGTCTGCGACGCCGTCACGGTATTGATGCCAAAGCTCAAGCGATCGTTTGATGGCATCGTAAACCCGTTGCTGTGATCCACGCGATTGGGCGTGTCTTAAGACCATATTCCAGGCGGCGTGTCGATGGCCCCTTTCCACCTGATAATGGGCGCGTGGAAGATCCAGGTATTCTGGAGGAACGCCATGATGCCGCGTCAGGAAGTGATTTCGGATCATCTCTTCAACGGGGGTTTGTGTCGGGGGATGGGGTCCGACCTCTTTTCGATCCTGAATGCTCCCCTCCACAAAAATCGTGATAACGGCGACCCCTTCCAACCAACGCGGAGAGTGGGTGACCTCATCCAGCCATTGGCGATAAAGCTGGCTTTTGGGAAGAAGTTTGATCCGTTGAAAATCGGATGTCCGAAGCTTAAGCCCATGCATCATTTTCAGAAAAAGCCTCTGGTGGGATATCTTCAGGCTAAGCCCGCCGGTCTCTTCTTCATATAAGTTTTCTGCCAAATCGTGTCGTATCACGGCTGGTGGATCTTTGGCAAAAAGCCTTCCTAAAAAGAGGGGAAAATCTCGAACATAGACAGCGTATTCCTGCTGGTAGTGTTGCCGAAGTTGGGCCAGGCTGATATGAGGCCCCGAAA
>CAYJWQ010000001.1:0-4635 GCA_964373895.1 uncultured Nitrospirota bacterium | reverse complement strand
TATTCCTGCTGGTAGTGTTGCCGAAGTTGGGCCAGGCTGATATGAGGCCCCGAAAAATGCTTCCATGCCCAATGGTCCTTCTTATCCATCAATGACAATAACTGCTCTTTAAATGCCCCTGTATGATCTGCGTGCCCCACCGGTTTCTCCATGTTTTTGGAGTGCAGTTTATCGTCATCTTTCGTCATCGTCAACCAAAACTTGAAGGAGTGGCGGAGATACGGTAAGATACAGCCTCATAAAAACTGGTTTCCAAAAAATAGGGTAGCGGCCTATGACAAAATTAACCTATAAAAGCGCGGGCGTGGATATCGAGGCGGGCGATCGGTTTGTTCAAGCCTTAACCCCTATGGTACGATCCACGTTTCGTCGGGAGGTCTTAACCGATCTGGGAGGCTTCTCTGGTCTCTTCGCGCTTTGCGCCCATAAGTATCGAGCGCCAGTGTTGGTCTCTGGCACCGATGGCGTGGGAACAAAACTTAAGATCGCAAATTTAACCGGCCGTCATGACACGGTAGGCATCGATCTGGTGGCGATGTGTGTCAATGACGTGGTGGTGACCGGCGCGGAGCCACTTTTCTTCTTGGATTACTTCGCAACCGGGAAATTGCTTCCCGATCGGGCGCTCAAAGTGATGGAAGGGATTGTGGAAGGGTGTCGGCAGGCGGGCTGTGCCCTGATAGGGGGAGAAACGGCGGAGATGCCCTCATTCTATGGCGATGGCGATTATGACCTTGCGGGATTTGCGGTTGGCGTGGTCGAGCGAAAGAAGATCGTCAACGGCGCCGGTATTCGTAAGGGTGATACCCTAATTGGTCTTGCCTCATCGGGGCTTCATAGCAATGGTTTTTCCCTGGCCAGGAAGATTTTCTTTGAAAAGGGGGGACTAACCGTCGCAGATCGGCCGCCGGGGCTTACGCGATCGTTAGGGGATACGCTCCTGACACCCACGATAATTTATGCCAGGACCATTTTAAAGATCATCCAAAAAGTTTCCGTAAAGGGAATCGCGCATATTACCGGAGGAGGAATTACAGGAAACCTCCCCAGGATTCTTCCTAAAGGATATGCTGCGAGGATTGATCGTGGCCAGTGGAATGTTCCACCCATTTTTAAAGTGATGCAACGGCATGGAAATCTGGATGAGACGGAGATGTATGCCGATTTTAATATGGGGGTCGGAATGATTCTGATCGTCCGGGAGAAGGAACTCAAGGCAGCCTTATCCCATCTAAAACGACTGCGGCAAGAGGCGTATGTCATCGGAGAGGTCATACGGGGAGATCAGAAGGTGGTATATGCCTAGATTGGTTTTAGGTGTGCTTGCTTCCAGCCGTGGCAGCAATTTACAGGCTATTCTGGATGCCATCGGGCAAGGTCAATTAAGGGCGCAGGTCGGTGTGGTTATCAGCAACCATAAAGAGGCGAAGGCGTTAGCGCGGGCACGATCTTTCCAAATTCCGGCCGTATTCATCGATCCTTCTCTCTATCCTTCCCGATCGGAGTATGACGCCGCATTGGTTCAGGTGCTCAAGGCCCATCAGGTGGAGTTGGTGGTGCTGGCCGGTTATATGCGTCTTCTGACAGCCGTATTGATTGAGCCCTATCGCGGCCGGACGATCAACATCCATCCAAGCCTCCTCCCTGCCTTCCCAGGTCTCCATGCCCAGGCCCAGGCCTTGGCGTATGGCGTAAAAGTATCTGGTTGTACCGTCCATTTTGTCGATGAGGAGGTGGACCATGGCCCGATTGTGGCACAAGTAAATGTCCCTGTTTTAGAAGGAGATACCGAGGAGTCTCTTTCGGCGCGAATTTTAGAGCAAGAGCATCGGCTTCTTCCAAGGGTGATTCAGCTTTACGCAGATGGAAAGCTAAGAATCGAGGGAAGAAAGGTATCTATTTGTGAATAGCAGGCATGGGCTGATATCTATTTTTTGTATGTTGTTTCTGATCACGCCGGCTTGTTCTAATAAAGGAACGATGTGGGTGACGCTTGCCCCATTGGGGGCGCCACGGCAGGAAATGGGGGTTGCAGCGGTAGGAGGCAAAATCTATGTTGCTGGCGGTTTTGATAAGGAGGGTCAGGGATTAAGGACGGTGGAGGCCTATGATCCCGGCGCCAATCGGTGGCATCCAGTGCTGGCGCTTCCTGTTCCTCTTCATCATGTGGCCGCAGCAGAGGTGGGAGGGGTTCTCTATCTGATGGGTGGTTTTGAGGGTTCATCTTTTGAATTTGCAACGAATCGTGTCTGGGCCTATCATCCGACGTCAGGGCAATGGCGACAGCGTGCCCCGATGCCGACACAACGGGGGGCTTTGGCTGTTGCGGTTTATGATAAGAAGATTTATGCGGTCGGGGGTTTTCGAGATGGACATTCTATCTCCGACTTTGCTGTTTACGATGTGGCGCAAAACAGGTGGTCTTCGCTCCCACCGATGCCGACGCGGCGGGATCATCTGGCGGCAGTGGCAGCGCCCGATATTATTGCCATTAGCGGCCGTAAGGATGGTATAAATCTGTCTGAAGTTGAACGCTATAATCCTGACCAAAAACTCTGGTCCACGGTGGCCTCAATTCCAACGCCCCGCTCCGGATTTGCGGCAGTGAATATTGGCGGCCAGATTTATACTTTTGGCGGAGAAGGAAACGTGCACCGCAGGGACGGGATGATTTATGAGACAGAGATATATGATCCTGTGAAGGATCGGTGGCGGGTGGATGTCGTAATGAAGACACCCCGTCACGGCATCGGCGCAGGATTCTATAACGGAATGATTTATATACCGGGGGGGGCGACGCGTCAGGGTCTTGAAGCGGTCGATATCCACGAAGCGTACATTGTGACCAAATCCCTAAATCTGCGTTAGTGATAAGCTTTGTTGCCTACAACGGCCGGTCTGCCGATTGACAATCGAATGGCGATAATTTAGTTTGAGTCTGTTGTTCTTGGGGCTGTAGCTCAGCTGGGAGAGCGCCTGGTTCGCAATCAGGAGGTCGGGGGTTCGATCCCCCCCAGCTCCACCAAGTTTTCAGACTTAGAATTTTAAGAGAAAGAGGGCGTAGGCAAGGGATTGCATCTGTTGCGCTTCCATCGTCTTCTGGATATTCTCCAAGAAACGCTTGCTGTGTTCCATCTCCCGCGAGAACTTCTGAAAAACCTCGACTGCCGTTTGATCCAAAACCTTTTCCTGCGCCGCTATATCGCCAAGATTCTCGGCCATTTTTAGGGCGGGATGGCTAAAGAGTAAAAAACGCAAAATGGCAATCCGAACCAGTAGGTTTTCAGCATGGACAAGGAGATTGGAAGAATCGGTATACCACTCTTTTATCCAGTAGTTTTTGGCATAGTTCGTAAAATAGCGGTCTATTCTATCTCCCCATAAGGTTAGGCAACGATCTTTCCGTCTGGAATAGATATCTCCTAATTCTTCTGAAGAAGTCTCCCCCTGATCCAAGGTGTCAGTAAAAAAGGCGTTTGGCTGGTTTCCTTTATCGGTACGACATATCTCTTCGATTGATTGGCGCAGTCTGGCTGTCCCGACGTAGAGCCGCTCTCTTAAAAGATAGGTAATCATTTGCATGACGAGCGGGCTTTTTACATCCGTAGCAAGGAACATCTGGTGTAATTCTTCCATGATTTCCCTCCGAGTGATCCGGTTGATTTCTTCCGATAGCCGTAACTCATCAAACTGCTTGGTGTCTTTATAAAAAAAATCACGAGTATGTTCTGCAAAATAGGTGATAAAAAAGAGACGGATAGATACAGGATATTCTTCAAACGACAAAAGCTTGAGGACAACAAGGCGGATATCGTTAAAGTATAACAGATAAGGATCCTTCGCTTGAGATGGCATGGTCTTGCCGAGGCTGCTTCTGGGTATGCGGGTCTGGTCAATCTCCACAAAATCCATGGAATCTTTTTCCAGGAGGCAGAGCCTGGCAATTTCCGGACAAGAAAGTGTGGCGGATAATTCCGTTTGGTCTCCGACATGGGCAATAAAACGAGGAAAGAGCGCGCATCCATCAGGCAGCATCGATTCCCCCCAGCGCCGCTGAATGGAGCAGAGATTTTCACCATCCAGAAATGGACAATTCGCTTCGGGAAGCAATCGGATAGAGGCGTAATTAGACTCTCCTGCGTCGGCGCCGCGGTTGCGCTTAAGTGATTTCTGAAACAGCTCACGGTCTTGCTTGGAATGGTCCATCTCATGCTTGAGCCTTGAGTAATGTTTTTTGTCCACCATTACTCCCCAACCGTGGCAACAAGTATCCTCACACCGGGAACCGATGCATTCAAAACGAGTCATATACCGAGGGGCCACAAAAACCCTCTTACTCTCCTGTTCGCTCATGGACCCTCCCTTTTATGTCTCTTTAAGGAAAAGCGACAAGACTGATATTTTCAGTTTTACGGGTAACGATCTATTATAAAGCACAGGCCCTCATAATGCCATTTTTGTAAACGCTTGTGTCAAGCCAAATTTTCATTGCAATTGCGTTTGCTTTTCATTATAGTCTCCGCTGTTTTCCTCTATCGGTCATATTAGACGCTGTGTCTAAAAGATATACGTTTTTTGGGTAGATAATATACCGTAGCGAAGCGATCCAGCGCGCACAGCGCGCGAGAAGGGGAG